>JBPEWW010000310.1:0-17176 GCA_052032275.1 Alteromonas sp.
CGGCTCTGGTAATTTCTAGCTCTACACAGCTCACAGGAGAATTGCATTGTTCGAACTGCAAAGCCGCAGCCTCAAAGGCAAGGTGTCTGAGGAAGAATGGCAGGCCCGGGTCGATCTTGCTGCCTGCTACCGTCTGGTGGCCGACATGCGCTGGGGCGACCTTATTTATACCCACATTTCGGCCAGGCTGCCGGGCACCTCGCACTACCTGGTCAACGCATTCGGCCTGACCTTTGAGGAAGTAACGGCATCCAATCTGGTAAAGGTGGACCTGCAGGGCAATGTGCTGGACGGCAGCGGGTATGGCATCAATCCGGCCGGATTTACCATTCACAGTGCCATCCACGAAGCCCGCGAAGACGCCCACTGCGTGGTCCACCTGCATACCCTGGCCACCATCGCAGTGGCCAGCAGCGCAGGTGGCTTACAGCCGTGGAGCCAGTACGCCATGTTCTCACTGCCCTCACTGAGTTATCACGGGTATGAAGGGCTGGCAGTGGATGCGAACGAGCGTCAGCGGTTGCAGGACGATTTAGGCGACACCAACCACATGTTACTGCCCAACCATGGGGCGCTGACCCTGGGCCCGACCGTAGGTGATGCCTTTATGCGGTTTTACGACTTGCAGCGCGCCTGTGAAATTCAGCTGGCGCTGATGCAGTCAAACGCAAAGGTCACCGCTATCCCGCAAACTATCATAGACAACATCTATGCCCAGGCAAACGTGGTTCACAGTGGCGAAACCGGCGGCACCAAGGCGTGGCCGGCGATGCTGCGAAAGGCCTACCGGCTCGACCCCGGATTTTGTGAATAAGCGCACACATCAGGAACATTATGAAAATTACCAAAGTTGAAATTTTTGATACTCACTGCCCCAAGCGACCGGCATGGAACCCGGTTTTCGTGCGGGTGTACACCGATGAGGGACTCACCGGGGTCGGCGAAGCCGGGCTGGCCTACGATCTGGGTCACAGCGCGGCGGCCCATATGGTAAAAGAAATCGCCGAAGCCATGCTGATTGGCTGGAACCCGTTTAACACCGAGGGCCTGTGGGCGCGCATGCTGCGTGAGAGCTTTTGGGGCCTGGGCGGCGGTCCGGTCATTTACGCGGCCATGAGCGCCATCGACACCGCATTATGGGACATACGCGGCAAAGCACTGGGCGTACCGGTATATGAGCTGCTTGGCGGCAAGACCAACGGTAAGCTGCGCTGTTACGCCAGTCAGTTGCAGTTTGACTGGGATAAGGAAGTCACCAAACTCAATCACCCGGATGACTATGCCCGGGCCACCGAGAAAGCCCTCAAAGATGGCTATGATGCGGTCAAGGTCGATCCTATCGTTTACGACAAAGAGGGCGTGACGCACTATGATCGCACCAAGCTGTTTACCAAAGCCGAGATGAAACTGTTCCGCGCCCGCCTGCAGGCTATCCGCGATACCCTGGGTGATGAAGGCGACATCATTTTCGAATGTCACAGCTTACTGGGGGCCAGCACCGCCATACAGCTTGGCGACATGGTCGAAGAGCTGGGCTGTTTGTACTATGAAGAGCCGGTGAATTACCTGAATGCCAAACTGCACGACAAAGTCGCCCGTCGGGTGAACGTGCCTATCGCCGGTGGCGAGCGGCTATATAACCGCTGGGATGTACGCCCGTATCTGGAAGATCAGTCGGTGGATGTGCTGCAGCCTGATGTCGGCCTGTGTGGTGGCTTTACCGAAACCAAAAAAGTGTGCGACTACGCCGACATTTATGATGTCCGTATTCAGGCCCACGTCTGCGGTGGCCCCGTCGCGACAGCCGCCAGCCTGCATCTGGAAACGGCCATCCCCAATTTCCTGATCCATGAGCATCACACCTATGCCATTAAAGACTGGAACCGTGAGCTGTGTATACAGGATCCGCAACCGGTCAATGGCTTCATTGAAGCGCCGGATACGCCGGGAATTGGTATCGAGCTGAATGACGAGGTGGTGTATCGCTCACCGCACCTGGTGGTTACGGAGCTTAAGTAAGCCGGCTCAGGCGAACCGGTAATAATGCGCCGCGTTGTCGTACACCAGGGCATCGCGGCTGGCCTGGGGCAAATGCTGTGCAACCTGCTGCCAGTAATCCCGGTAACGGAACTGCCAGGTGATCAGCGGAAAGTTACTGGCCAGCATCACGCGTTGCTGGCCAAAGTGCTGCACGGCAAACTGGCTGGCGCGGGTAAGCGCTCGCCAGCTCACTGGCTGCAGACCCATTTCAAACCCGGAGACTTTCACCGCCAGATTAGCAAACTGCGATAATCTTCGCATCGCCGCTTGCCATTGCCGGGAACCACGCTGCGCGTCGATCACACCGCCGGCATGATTGAGGATCACCTGTAATCCGGGATAACGCTGTAGCAACGCTGACAGTTGTCGTTCGGCAGCCGGATCGGTGATGGATAACTGCGCCTCAAACACCAGCCGGCTATCGGCCAGACAACCAAGATGATGCTGCACCCGTGGCTGCCGCAACAGCTCGGCCGCCCGCTCATCCAGAATATCGCGCACGCCGACTACCTGCGGGCAGGCCATGAGCGCATCGAGCTGGGTGCGAAAATCGGCCGCGCCGAGGGTGACGCCGCCCACCACACGCATGGGCAAGCGGCAATGCTGCTGCAACCACCGCGCTTCACGCCAGGGCCTGGCGTTATCAAAGCCGGCCTCAATATGCACGAAGCCCTGCATGCCCGGCACCCTTAGTTCGTGCTCACTCACGTCCCGGCGCAGCATAGCTTTTTGCGGCCAGTCAGGCGGCTGGTCTGGCGCTAACCAGTGATACTGGCCGCGCGTTGGTGATAGTAAATGAATGTGCGGATCGATAAAACGCATGGCCGGCCTACTGAGCGGTATACCCGCCGTCGATACTGTGGAGACTGCCGGTTATAAATCCGGCTTTGTCACTGCCCAGGAAATACACCAGTTCAGCAACTTCTTCAGGGGTGCCCAGGCGACCCAGCGGCTGCTCCGCAGCTTCGGCTGCGACCACTTGCTGCTTGTTTGCGCCTGCCTCGGCCACATACCGGTCGATGGCATTGTGAAACAGCGGCGTTTCGATAGTGCCCGGGCACACCGCATTGGCACGAATGCCGTATGAGGCGTAATCCAGTGCGGTGGTTCTGGCCATAGACGCCAGCGCGGCCTTCGACAGGTTATAAGCAAATGAATTGCGCTTGCCCACCAACGCCTGATCGGAGGACATCAGCACAATAGTACCCCGCTGCTGGCTTTTCATCTGGGGAAGCACGGCCTGCACGGCGTGATAGGCCCCTTTTACGTTAATACTGAATACCTTATCCAGTAAGGCTTCGTCGGTCTCTTCGATGGTGGCTGACACATGGATCCCGGCGTTTGACACCAGCACATCGAGGCGGCCATGCTGGGCCACACAGCGGTGGATAGCATCCTGTACCTGGGTGGCATTAGTCACGTCACATTGCTGCCAGCTAATGTTACTGTGACCGGTCTGCGGTTCTGCCACATCCAGATTTAACACCTGATAGCCTGACGCGGCGAACTTTTTGCACACCGCCAGCCCAATCCCCACGCTGCCGCCAGTTACCACACATACCGCCTGTTCACTGCTCATTACTTACTTTCCTGCCGGTTAACCTGCGCTTAGCATGCCAAGGCTGACACTAAAAGCAAGATGGCGCCGGGGAGATTTTGCGTAAACCGGCGCAAACAGACTACTCTCAACGTAACAAATGTGCGTATAATACCAGCAAATTAAAACACCTGTTTGAAAAGGAGTGCATCATGCCTCAGTACCAGGCGCCTATGGCCGACTTTCAATTTCTCATGCAAGACTGGCTGGCGTTAGATGACCACTATGCTCACCTTGGGTTAGCGGACTTCGATGCCGAACTGGCCAATGAAGTGGTGGCCCAGGGTGCAAAATTCGCCACCGACGTGGTGGCCCCGCTCAACCGCGACGGCGATGAACAGGGCTGCACCCTGACAGACGGCAAAGTGACCACACCCGAAGGTTTTGCCGCCGCGTATCAGGAATACATTGCCAATGGCTGGAACGCCATGCTGGGACCCGTGGACTATGAGGGCCAGGGCCTGCCGTATACCATGGCCGTGCCGGTACACGAAATGCTGAACTCTGCCAACCTAAGCTGGCGGCTGACCACCATGCTCACCGAGAGTGCCGTGCTGGCCATGCGTAAGCATGCCACCAAAGCGCTGAAAGACCGGTATTTAAGCAAGCTGGTAACCGGTGAATGGACCGGCACCATGAACCTCACCGAACCCCAGGCCGGGACCGACCTGGCCTTGCTGTCTACCAAAGCCGAACCCCGGGACGATGGCAGTTACGCCATCACCGGTAACAAGATATTCATTACCGGCGGCGATCAGGACTGGAGCAGCAACGTGATCCATATGGTGCTGGCAAGACTGCCGGACGCGCCCCAAGGCGTGAAGGGGATCAGCCTGTTTCTGGTGCCTAAGCTGTTGCTGGATGACCAGGGTGAGCCCGCTGAAGCCAATGCATTGTCGGTGGGCAGCATCGAACATAAAATGGGTATTAAGGCCAGCCCCACCTGTGTCATGAACTATGACGGCGCCACCGGCTGGCTGGTGGGTGAGCCGAATCAGGGTCTCGCGTGCATGTTCACCATGATGAACGATGCCCGGTTCCAGGTGGGTCTGCAGGGACTCGGGGCCGCTGAGGCCTCATTCCAGGGTGCCCTGACCTATGCCCGCGAGCGCTTGCAGTCGCGGGCGCCACAAGGGGTACAGCAACCCGATGAAAAGGCCGACGCCATCGTGTTTCAGCCTGATGTCGCACGGATGCTGCTTACCCAGAAAACCCTGACCGAGGGTTGTCGGGCGTTGTCTATGCTGTATGCCAAATATATGGACATTGAGCACCACGGCAGCGCCGACGAGCAGCGTGAAGCCGGCAAGGTGATCCAGTTCCTGACGCCGGTTTGCAAAGCCTTTATGACCGACATGGGGCTGGAAGTCACCAACCACGGTGTGCAGGTATTTGGCGGCCACGGCTATATCCGTGAATGGGGGATGGAGCAGCTTGTCCGGGATGTCCGCATTGCCCAGCTGTACGAAGGCACCAACGGCATTCAGGCGCTGGACCTGATCGGCCGCAAACTGACCCGGGATGGCGGCAACATGCTACAAGCCACCTACACAGCGTTCGGCGAACTGGTCAGTAATATGGACAATCAGGAGCACCGCACGCATGCCCAGGCGCTGCTGGACGACTGGCGTGCGACCTCTGCGGATTGTCTGGGTATGGCGCCTGCAGATGTTGCGGCAGCCGCCTGCGATTACCTGGCCTATACGGCTTATTCGTTACTGGGTGTGTTGTGGTACAGCATGGCGGATGCAGCGCAACAGTCGGACAAGGCAACCCTGGCCGCGGCCAAAGAAAAATGCTGTGCGTTCTACATTGCCCGGATTTTGCCGCGCCGTGACAGTCACCGGCTGGCATTTCAGTCCGGAGCGGCCAATGTGCTAAGCGTAACGGGCAGCGAATTCGACTACCTGTAGTACCTGTATACCGGCATAAAAAAACCACGCCCAGATAGCCGGGGCGTGGTTTTGTCGGTTGGCGATCAGCCGCCGGGAAGCCCGGCGCCGGTATTGCCCGGCTATTGCCGGGCGACTATTGCCGACATTTCCTCGTTAAACCATTCCTGCAACATGTGTTTTTCATAGCGCAGCTGGTCGTTGTAGCGACTGCTGGCAATGCTGTCCATAAACCCCATGTCTTTGAGTGATACATCAGCGCTTTTAACCACGGCGCCGGTGCTGTCACTGAGGGTATAGCTAAACGCGATACGGGGAATGCCGATGCGGCGAATGACCCGCACATCCGAGCCGGTGGCATGACCAAAGCCCACAAAGCTGCTTGGCCACACCTGTCCGGCCAGATCCAGATCGGTGACCGTGATCGCCAGCGTATTATCGTCAGGTAAGGCTTCCGCCATTTTCACGAAGTGTTTTTCCAGACCGCGAAATACCCGCTCCCGGAAGCCCTTACGGGATTCGTTGGCAGGGCGCACATCGGTGTAAGTATCAGGCTCTTGCCAGGTTACCTCCACCTGGGCAGCAGAGAATGCGGGCAATGATGTTGCTGCAAGCACCAGAGCAGACGCAAAAATAGGTAACTTCATAGTATTCCCTCCTATCGTTACATAAAGTATACGCGGCAAGCCTGAATTTAGCCTGAACGGGTCACCGGATTATGCAACAAGGAAGTCTGCTGGATGGACGAGCAGAAGTAACGCAGCGACGCACCGGAGATGTACGGGTTTTTGTCACCACGCACACAGTATAAATCGTAGAATTGATTCAGCTGCGATTTGCTCTCCAGCACCTCATTCAGGTAACTTTTCTGGTAGGGACGCATGGCTTCAAAATTTGGCGTCACCTGCTTTGACAGCTTGGCCAGTTCGGCCTGATCCGGCACCTCAGACAAGGCGACCAGCCAGTCTGAGACCGTACGCTGCGCATCCGCAAACAGATATTGCACAAACGAGGATTGCAATACAATTATCAGCACCACAATTTCTGTGAAAATCATTAACGACCGAAACATGCTCTTTCGCGCGGGTTGCGCGCCACCTTTAAAACTATGACAGGTTAATAATAGCCGCATTTTCTTTAGCCTGCGGTAGTCACTTTCATACCCGGATATGGCGATCAATAAACAACCTTCGCGCCCCGGTTACTGCCTGGCATGTCAGCCAGCCCTGGGGGGCCGCGCGGCGCGCGGTAACCGTGGCAAACTGCGGGCAGTTCAGGCTACAATAGCCCCGGCGGGGCGATAGCGTCAGGCCGCCCGAACCTCAGATAACGGCACCCTGCCCGCCAGTAGGCCTGCCGGGGTTGCCACGGCTGTTATACTCATCACTGCACACACGCATTGTAGCCAGACAAAGGTTGTTGAATGAAAGATCAGATCCCGGTTAAGAATGTCACACCGGTGAAAGTCCACAAGCCTGCCAATACGGACAAAGGCCAGCGCTACGCCTCTCGTAGCCGTATCTACGTGCGGGCTGTCCAGGGCCCACTGGAAACCTTCCGGCGCCTGTTCGGTTTTTTCTTTCTGGCACTTTTTGCCATTATTCCGTGGTTACAATACGACGGCCGTCAGGCCGTATTGCTGGACATTATCGAGCAGCGCTTCATGCTGTTCGGTCTGACATTGTGGCCACAGGATCTGACCCTGCTGGCCTATATCCTGATTGTGGCCGCCTTTGCACTGTTCTTTGTGACCACCTTCGCGGGCCGGGTATGGTGTGGCTTTATGTGCCCGCAAACGACCTGGACGTATATTTATGTGTGGCTGGAGAAGAAAATTGAAGGCAGCCGCAACAAACGGATCAAACTTGACCAGCGTCCCATGGACTTTGACAAGTTCTGGCGCAAAACCCTCAAGCAGACCACCTGGGTGGCCGTGGCCCTGATAACCTCGCTGACGTTTGTCGGTTACTTTACGCCCATTGGCCCTCTGTTTATCGACTTTTTTACCTTTAATACCAGTTTGGCGGCCGCCTTCTGGGTGCTCTTTTTCGCCGCCTGTACGTACGGCAACGCCGGCTATATGCGGGAAATCATGTGTACCCATATTTGTCCGTACGCGCGCTTTCAGTCAGTGATGTTCGACAAAGACACCTTCACCGTGGCCTATGATGCCAAACGGGGCGAGCAACGCGGCCCCCGTCCGCGCAAGCTTGCCTATGAGGAGGTGAAAGAGCGGGGCATGGGCGACTGCATCGACTGCAACCTGTGCGTCCAGGTCTGTCCTACCGGGATTGATATCCGCAATGGCCTGCAGTACGAATGCATTAACTGCGGCGCCTGTGTGGACGCCTGTAACGGTGTCATGGACAAGATGAATTACCCGAAGGGGCTGATTAGTTTTACCTCCGAACAACAGCTGGAAGGCGGTCAATCCAGAGTGATCCGCCCGAAACTGGTGGGCTATTTCGTGGTGCTGATGGTGATGATCGGCCTGCTTACTGCCAATATTCTGCTACGGGTGCCGCTGGAAGTCGATATTATCCGTGACCGCAACTCACTGTACCGGGAAACCAATGACGGTCTAATTGAGAATGTATACACCCTGAAGATCCTCAATAAATCACAGACCACCCAAACCTATGAAATTGCGATTACCGGACTGCCGGACTACCGCTTTATTGGTGATACCCGGGTCACGGTGGCCGGTGGCGAAGTCTTCAGTAACCCGGTATCCGTGGCGACGGACGCCTACAATCTGGAAGACACCGTGACGGATATCCACTTCCGCGTCTCTACAACCGAAGCAGACGGTGATACAGTAGTGGTTGATGAACCCACCAAATTCCTCTATCGGTAGTGAGCATGACAGATTTTGCTTTTTCGGGGCTTGAGCCGGATACCATCCTCAATGCCTTGGAAGCGCACGGCATTTTTCTTCAGACCGGGCTGCTGGCGTTAAACAGCTATGAAAACCGTGTCTACCAGTTTCAGGCCGATGACGGCCAGCGCCTGGTAGTGAAGTTTTACCGGCCCGGCCGCTGGACCGACGAACAGATCCAGGAAGAGCACGATTTTGCCCTTGAGCTGGCCGCCGCAGACATTCCTATGGTACCGCCGTTATTATTTAACGGTCAGACGCTGTTGCAGGCCGGGGAATTCCGGTTTGCGGTCTTTCCGTCCGTCGGCGGACGCCAGTTTGAAGTGGACAACCTGGACCAGCTTGAGTGGATGGGCCGGTTCATCGGCCGCATCCACCGGGTAGCGCAAAGTCAGCCATTTCAGCATCGCCCCACCCTTGACACCGCCAGCTTTCTGGATGCGCCAAGGGCGACGCTGGCCAACAGTACCCTGCTGCCAGAGAGCCTGAAGACAGCGTTTTTCGCCATACTGGATCCGCTCATCCGCGAGACCCATGCCCGTTATTTCGCGGTGTCGCCCATCCGGCTGCACGGCGATTGCCACCCGGGCAATATTCTGTGGCGTGACGGGCCGATGTTTGTCGACCTGGATGATTGTCGCATGGGTCCGGCGATGCAGGACTTATGGATGATGTTATGTGGTGACCGCCAGCAGCAGTTACTGCAGATTGACACGCTGGCCGAGGCCTATGACGAGTTTCACAGCTTAGACACCAGACAGCTGGCGCTGATTGAACCGCTGCGTGCCATGCGGATGGTACATTACATGGCCTGGCTGTCCCGGCGCTGGGAAGATCCGGCCTTTCCCCGTGCGTTCCCGTGGTTTGCTGAGCCCAAATACTGGGAAGGCCAAATTCTGGCATTAAAAGAACAGCTGGCGGCCCTCGATGAGCCCGTGTTAACCGTCGGCATGTAACTGTCGCCACCTGTCTATCCTTTACTATCCATTTTTCAATCGGTTAGATATACTCCCCGTGTTCGTGGTGCCGCACTGCTGTCAGTAGTGCGGGTAAACGGGAAGTCAGTGAAACCCTGACGCTGCCCCCGCAACGGTAATTTTTGTTCGCTAAGCGAGCTTTTGTCACAGCACACAGCTGCAGCCACTGTCAGTTTGATGATGGGAAGGCGTGACAACAGTCCGGTGTAAGCCGGGCAAAATGAGCCCGGAGACCGGCCCGACATGCATACCCTGTAAAGGAATTTTTTTTACCGTACTGCACTCGGGCGGAGTGCCAACGAGAGATAACATGACCAACAACCCCACGTTAGTGCTGGCGCCTCTGGCGGCGGCTTTATTTTGCTATACCCCTGCCTCCCTGGCAGCATCACCTTCCCCGGACACAGCGGTCGAATCTATCACCGTCACCGGTTCGCACCTGCCATTCAGTCTGAAGCAATTACCGGCCTCGGTCAGTGTATTAACTGCCGAGGATATCGCCGCGGCGGGTGCTATCCAGCTCACAGAACTGTTGCGCGGACTGCCTGGTGTCAGCATTGCCGGCTCTGGCAGCCCTGGCTCGCTGACAGAAATTCGCGTGCGCGGAAGCGAAAGTAATCACTTACTTGTGCTTATTGACGGCGTGGTTGCCAACGATATCGGTCAGGGCAGCCTGATTGATCTGGCGCACCTCACCACCGCCAATGTGCAGCGCATCGAGTTACTGCGTGGCCCGCAAAGTGCGCTCTGGGGCAGCGGGGCTGTCGGGGGGGTATTAAGTATTACCACCGCCACCGGCAATGACAGTGCCACGGGCAACCGGGTATCCGCCAGTGCCGCGGCCGGCACACAACACACCTGGCACGGCAGCATGAACGCGCTGGCACAATATGAACAGAGCAGTCTGCGCGCCTACGCCAGCACCATTGCCACTGGCGGCGACAACATTGCACGAACAGGTTCAGAAACGGATGGCTATCAGAATATGACGGCCGGGATCAACGCCCAGACAGCCATCACCCCTCAGCATACGCTATCGCTGGCGGTCCGCATGGTGAGTTATGAAAACGACTACGACAGTACCGACTTTGCGGTGACCGGCTTACCGGTGGATGCGGATAATGTGACCCACGGTGAACAGGTCAGTGCCAATGCAACCTGGCGGTTTTCGGCAGCCGCACTGCCCTATCACAGTGAGCTCACGCTCCAGTACCGCCAGGATGAGAACCGCAATACAGTGGCCGGGGATGACGCCGGTGGCACCACCGGCACACGCCTGCAAACCCGCTGGCTGAACCGCTACCACACTGACAATGGCTGGCAGCTGGCCGGCGGGCTGGATTACGTGCAGCGGTTTTTTGATCAGCAGGGCCCGGTGGTGTTCGGCGACCCGAATCAGTCACAGCACGACACCACTGCCAGCCTGTTTGCTGAGCTGGGCCGCCAATTCGACACGCTTTCGGCCACGGTGAATGCACGCTATGACAACAACAGTGAATACGATAACGCCGCCAGTTATCGCGCCGGCCTGAGCTGGCATGCCACTAACCACCTGACAGCGTTTGCCAGTGTCGGGCAGGCCGTGAAAACGCCAACCTTCACCGAACGCTTCGGCTACTTTCCCGGCAGCTTTATTGGCAATCCGGATCTTGAACCGGAAACCAGTACCGAGGCAGAGCTGGGAATGCGCCTTAGCCACCGGAACTGGCAGGCACAGCTGAGCACCTACACGACCCGCCTGCAGGATGAAATTCTCGGCTATGTGTTTGTCAGTGAGCTGGGTGGGGCAACGGCGCTGAATGCGCGGGGGACAAGTCGCCGCGCGGGCGTGGATGCCAGTATGGCCTATACCGGCCACTTCGCCGACATCGAATTGAGCTACAGTTATCTGGATGCCAGTCAGAATGATGACACCGGGGCGCTGGCCGAGCTACGCCGGGCGCGCCACCAGGGCGCACTCACCCTGCGCAGCCAGCTGGGCAGTGAGAGGCTCAGCGGCTATGCCCGTCTGGCCTATACCGGGTCGCGCACCGACACGTTTTTCCCGCCTTTCCCGGCGGCCCCGCAGACGGTGGGCCTGCGTCCCTACAGCGTGCTCACTGTTAACCTGCGCTACGCACTCTCAGCGCAGTGGGCATGGGCGTTACGTGTAGATAATGCCCTGGACACCCGCTATGAAGACATTGTCGGGTACCGGGGTAACGAACGCCGCGCCCTCGCCAGTCTGAGTATGCAGTTCTAAACACACCTGCGCTTCCCGCCCTGCACTGATGCGGGGCGGGGCGGGTGTATTATCGCACAATTACTGACAGTCACCGACGATTGCCTGCTGCACTCTAGGCGTGTCTGATTGGCTGTGGTACTCTTTTGCGCTGTTGAGCATTACCCGAAGGGAATACGAAATGAAAAAATTTGCGTTATTTATTCTGATGGCGCTGTTGCTGCCGCTGCAGGCGTGCGCGCAGGAACAACAGGCGAAGTGGAAAGAAGGCACACACTACACCGTGCTGGATGAAGCCGCGACCGCCAAACCGGAAATCAAAGAGTTTTTCTCTTACTGGTGCCCGCATTGCTATCGCTTTGAACCGCTGGTAGCCCAAATGAAAGAGAAAATGGGCGATGACGTAAAGTTTACCAAAGTACACGTTAACTTTATGCGCTTCACCGGCCCTGATGTACAGGACGATGCTACCCGCGCCATGATGATTGGCCGGGCGATAAAGCAGGAAGAAGCCATGAACCAGGCGATCTTCAACTATATTCATGAGCAGCGTGCCACCATCACCGGGCTGGATGATCTGCGTAATGTATTTGTGGTTAATGGCGTGGAGCCAGCGGAGTTCGACAAGCTGGCGAACAGCTTCGGCGTGAACA
Organism: Alteromonas sp.; assembly: GCA_052032275.1. Classification (GTDB taxonomy): domain Bacteria; phylum Pseudomonadota; class Gammaproteobacteria; order Enterobacterales; family Alteromonadaceae; genus Alteromonas. The sequence continues at coordinate 12,259 of JBPEWW010000310.1, forward strand.
GCATGCTGAAGAAAAACAACCAGCAAATTGAGCAATACCGGGAATACCTGAGTGGCGTGCCGAACTTTATTGTGAATGGTAAATATCAGCCCACCTTTACGTCAGATATGACAATGGATGACATTGTGGATCTGATCGTGTGGCTGTCTACCCAGAAATAAGCCCTCGTCATATCAGTAAAAAAGCGCGCCCTGGTGGCGCGTTTTTTGTGTTTTAACCGTTTATCAACAGCAGGTAATTATGACCCACCTAGCCTCTCTGGCAGACTTTATTTGTGAACTGGACAAGCTGAAAGCCGTGAAACGTCAGATCCGCCTGCCTGCGGATAATGACCGTCAGGAAAACTCTGCTGAGCACAGCTGGCATGTCGCACTGATGGCCACCGTGCTGGCTGACTATGCCAGCCAGGATGTGGATATGACCCGGGTCGTGCAGATGATCCTGATCCACGATCTGGTAGAAATTGATGCCGGCGACATGTTTGCCTTTGCCAGTGACGCACACCATGACGCCCAGGAAGTCCGCGAGCAGGAAGCGGCGGATCGCATCTTTGGCTTGCTGCCTGCCGACAGCGCGAAACACTATCGTGCCCTGTGGCAGGAGTTTGAAGATGCCAAATCTGCCGATGCGCAGTTTGCCAAGGGCATGGATCGGTTACTGCCGGTATTTCAGAATATGCGCGCCGATGGGGGCAGCTGGAGGCGCCACGGCGTTACCCGTGATCAGATCCTGCGCCGCAACGCGGACCTGCAGCACAGCGCTCCCGCCCTGTGGGAGTATGTGCAGGAACAGACGGCCCTGGCGGTGGACAAAGGTTACTTACTGGCGGAGGAGCCGGCTGCATCTTCCTGAATCAGCGTTTCGGCCAGTTCGGCGAACTTACACAGGATGGCAATATCGTCGTCTGAAAAGGTCTGCGGTGTATCATACAACAGACATAAGGTGCCAATTTCGTAGCCGTCGTGTGAATGCAGAATCACCCCGGCGTACGCCCGAATAAAGGGTTCGCCACGCACCAGCGGATTGTTCGCGAAACGGTCATCCGCCAGCGCGTCAGGCACTATCAGGTATTGCTCCTCGGCAATGGCGTAGGTACAAAACGACACATTACGCGGTGTCTCGCTCACCGCCAGCCCCTGTTTTGACTTAAACCATTGCCGGTCTTCAGCCACCAGCGAAATCAGCGCCGACTTGCTGTTAAAGTAGGCCTGGGCAGCCTGCGTAATCTCATCAAAGCGCCGGTCAGGCGGAGAATCCAGTAAATTCAGATCCAGCAATGCCTGCAGGCGCTGACTTTCCTTCGGGTGCGAGGGGGTATTCAAAAGACATCTCCGGCGTACGTCTGGGTAAACTGCTGGCGCGTATGGCGCAATACCCCGGGTCAGCGGCTGATAAGCGCACCCTGGGCAGCAAATGAGGGCGCCAGTATAGGCGTATTGTAGTGCCGGTACATCCCCTTTCGCCAGTTTATTTTTATTGCTATCGTGCTGCTGATCACACGCTAACCGGTTCGAATGGTAAGTGCTCATGGTGACGGGCCTGCCACAGAGTGCCGGCCTCCTGAATAGCGTCTGCCACCGGCAAGCCTTTGAGCAGCATCAGCAGACTGGCCAGCGTGCTGGTGACGGCGTACTCGCCGTACGCGTGGGTGCTTTCGCCACGCCAGTAGCTGAGCAAATCATCCACCTGCATGGCTTTATCCTTGAGCGCCCAGCGTGGTGCCAGCGCCGGTAATTCAGTGACCGTGGTAACCGCCTGACGGGTAATAAATAACTCCGTAGGCCGTTCACCGTTAACCTCCGGATCGCCCCCGTCGCCCCGAAAACACAACGCATCCACCTCGGGAAACTGCTCGTTCACCCGGCAGTGCTTGTGATCCAGGTGCATATGATAAACGCCCTGGACGGCAAACTGTGCCTGCGACGGGTTGAGCAGCCGGGCCAGCGTATTGGCACAGGAACGCAGGCCAAACCACGCCCGTAATTTTATGATCTCATCCAGCGGTGGCAGAATTACCCCCAAATCCAGATAACTAACGCCCGTCTGGGTAAGCTGGTCGCCGGCCTCAGATACCGTCTGCACAGCAGGCAGTCCCAGTGCCGGCAATACGTGGCTGGCATACAGGCGGCCCGAGCCGGGTTCATGGGCGCCATGCAGTAACACCCGATAACCAGCGCGGGCCAGCACCGCCACGGCCAGCAAATACCAGGGCAACTGGCGGCGCTTACCCGCGTAGCAGCCGATATCCAGAGTGACCGGCAGCGCAGTCAGCGCCGGGGCAATGCGTTCCCGGCAGGCCTGCAAAAAGCCGGTAATTTCTTCCGGCGTCTCTTCGCGGGTACGCAATAACATCAGAAACGCGCCACGCTGGTCGCCGGTCACTTTACCGTCCAGTACCATGGCCATGGCAGTTCGCGCTTCCTCACGGGTTAAGCTGCGACTGCCTTTCTTGCCCTTACCAATAACCTTTATAAATTCGCTGAACGCTTGTGCCATGACGCGCCTTTCCTATGCTGTTGCCTGCCCGACCTGTTAATACTACCGGCCCCGTATAAGGGCGCAAGCGCAGCGGCCGGACGCCCATAAAAAAGCCCGGTGACACTGCACCGGGCTTTGCTGATTGGGGCCGCTTATCCCAGTTCGTCTGTGGCAACACGATAGCGAGGGTCTTCGTTCACGTTCATTTCCACGAATTTGCCGGCCTTACGCAGCAGGCCACGACACTCTTTACTGATATGCCGAATATGCAATTTCTTGCCGTTCTGCTCGTACTTGTCGGCCAGTGTATCCAGGGCATCAATGCCGGAGGAGTCCCAGATGCGGGAGTCGCGGAAATCAATGACCACGTCCTCAGGATCGTTTGCCACATCAAACAGATCCTTAAAATGGCTGACCGAACCGAAAAATAACGGGCCTTCCAGCTCGTATACTTTCCAGCCGTCATTATCAATATGCGACTTTACTGCGATGTGACGGGCGTGTTTCCACGCAAACACCAGCGCCGAGACAATCACACCGACCACTACCGCAATCGCCAAATCTGCAATCACGGTCACCGCCGTCACCAGAAACAGCACAAACGCATCTTCTTTATTCACACCACGGATAATTCTGAACGAGGCCCACTCGAACGTGGCAATCACCACCACAAACATCACCCCGACCAGCGCGGCCAGTGGCACCATCTCAATCAGCGGGGCGGCAAACAGAATAAAGCCCAGCAGCACCAGGGCAGCGGTGATACCGGACAAACGTCCCCGTCCGCCGGAATTGATATTGATCATGCTCTGACCAATCATCGCGCAGCCACCCATGCCGCCGAAGAAGCCATTGACGGTGTTCGCCACACCCTGGCCAATACATTCTTTGTTGCCCCGGCCCCGGGTATCTGTCATTTCGTCAATCAGAGACAACGTCAGCAGCGATTCAATCAGCCCAACCAGACACAGGATCACCGCCGTTGGCAGGACAATCATCAGGGTCTCCCAGGTGAAGGGCACCATAGGAATAGCAAAACTGGGTAACTCACCCGCCAGCGAGGCCGTTGCCTGTTGCTCGGCAGGCAGCAGATCACGTACAAAATCAATGACGGTGCGCGCTTCAATATCCAGCCCATGCACCAGCAGGGTAACCGCGACTATCGCCACCAGCGAAGCCGGTACCGCCGTGGTGAGTTTAGGCAACAGGTAGATGATGGCCATGGTCAGCGCGACCAGCCCAATCATCCAGTACAGCATGGTGCCCTGCATCCACTGCAGCTCACCCATTGCGTTGACCACCTTAAACTGGCCCAGCTGAGCCAGGAATATCACAATGGCCAGGCCGTTAACGAAGCCCAGCATCACCGGATAGGGCACCAGCCGGATGAACTTTCCGAGCCTGAACACCCCGCACATCACCTGCAGTAAGCCGGCCAGCAGTACGGCGGCAAACAGGTACTGCACACCATGCTCGGCAACGAGCGCTACCATGACTACCGCCATGGCCCCGGTGGCGCCGGAAATCATGCCGGGACGTCCGCCAATCGCGGAGGTGATCAGTCCCATCATAAAGGCCGCATACAGGCCAATCATGGGCTCGACGCCGGCCACAAACGCAAATGCCACGGCTTCGGGGACCAGCGCAAATGCGACGGTCAACCCAGACAGCACGTCGTTTTTGACGTTGCTGTCACGCTTAGTTATGAGATCAAACATGTCTGTCCAAATTTGATTACTGGTTAAATTTCGGGCGGCGATTCTATCACCATCGTGCTGGAAAATCTTTTAACAGATTGTTAAAGCGGGAAATAAGTCAGGGCCCCTCGCAGTTTTTCACTACCGATCAGGGCGGGCGTAGCGCGGCAATTACCCTGTGGCTGGTGCCACGCACTGGTGCACGGGGCTTACGCCCCCCTCCCCGCAGTGAGACCCTGCCCTGCATGGCGATTCTGTGGTACCATACGGCGAATGACACCCGCCGGCATAGCCGTTATCGCGGCGGGAATTTAACTAACAAGGGGGGGTCGTGGTACCGTATTTATTAACCGGGTTATCCGTATTAGTGGCCGGCATCATTCACTGGCATGCACCGCGCACGTTCTGGAAAGCCACACTGATGTCCACCGCGGTCATTTTGCTGCTGTCGGTGGCTGCACTGTTTATTTTTGAGGCCGCCGGCATGTTTAACTCTCAGCAGGCTGGTCAGGAGCCAGACCTGTCCGGTTACCTGATGTACATCACGGCGCTGGTGTCTTTTTTTGGCCTGTTAGTGTCTCTGTTTGTGGGCTGGTTTTTACGGATCGTCCGCCAGTAAGCCACGCCGCTAACCGCCCGCACAGGCTGCGGGCAGCCTACTCTGCATCCCGTATAATCAGACCCGGCCAGGTGGTTTGCCAGCCTTTGGTCTGTACGCGCTGCCGGTAAATATCCGGGCGTGG
>JBPEWW010000311.1:0-2214 GCA_052032275.1 Alteromonas sp.
TAAAGGCCTTACGCGACGAGGGGTTTCAGTTGGTGGCACTGTCGAATTCAGCCGCTGAGGGACTGGATAAACAATTAAAATATGCGGAACTATATTCGCTGTTTGAGCAGGTATTAAGCGTACAACACGTCCGTACCTACAAGCCCTACCCAAAAGTGTACGAATGGGCCATGGCGCAGGCCGGCACAGAACACTCGCAGGCGATGATGATTGCGGCCCACGGGTGGGACATTATGGGCGCCGCTGCATGTGGCATGCAAACGGCCTTTGTCTGTCGGCCGGGTAAGATGCCCTACCCGCTGGCCGCGGCACCCAACCTGCAGGTGAATAGCCTGCCGGAGTTGGTCAGCAAGCTCACCGTGTAATCCGGCAAGCTGCTTGAGGGTCTGACTTAGTTTGTTGTCAGGCCTTTTGATGAACAGGAGCGCTTTTTGGTTTCCAGTGCTTTCAGCTGCTTTTTCAGCCATTCGCCCTGGATTGACGACTTGGTTTCTTTCAGCTCTTTAGTTACCCGGCTAATTTCTTTATTCACGCCATTGCAGGCGCCCTGCGTCGGGTTAAAAGTGTTGGCAAATAGCGACGGTGAAGCGATGAGCAAGCCAATTGCGATTAGATTACGTGATTTCATAAATGCCCCCATGCATTTCCATATTAAATAATTCTGCGACAACGGAGTACGATATACAGATGTCGCATTCAATAGTGTGACTATAGCATTCCGTGCTGTGTTGACAGGTGCCTGATGACATACCTAAGAATGATTTATCACTCACGTTTTGTCATACATAAGCGCGATTAGTGAACCAGGATCACAACCTTGAATACGAACATAAGGTGCGGGTTTTGCAAGCCTCCTGCCAACTGCGCGGCGTGGCTCAACTTCGCTTTCAGGCGGCGGGCCGGCCACGCTACCGCAAACGCTCAATCCGGGCTACACTTCGGTGTACCGGGTGGCTCTACATTCACAGTAACAAGAGGAAACCGTATGCGCTGGATAGCGGGAATATGCATAATTATCGTTATGGCGGGCTGTGCCACGCTGCCTACACCGACCGACGTGGATAACGCGGACTATGGCCCCTTCCCCACTAATTATGAACAAATTGTGCGGGACTATTATCAGCAGGAGCTGCGTGACCCCGATGCCACCCGCTATAAGCAAATCGATGAACCGGTTCGCTACTGGCTGGGCAATGAACTGGATGACGTGTATTACGGTTATCTGGTGTGTGTAACCCTGAACACCAAAAACCTGTTTGGCGGCTACAAGGGCTATCAGACTGACGGGTTGATGATCCATGATGGCGAAGTGGTTAAACATGTAGAAGGTGAATGGTGGGGAAAGGAAATCTGTCCGGCTACGGCTAAATAGCCAGCTTACAGCTTGGCAGGTATTTACGAGGGCACGCGGATGCTACATTCGAGTACCCTCGACTACCAGATTACTACCACAAAAATAACAAACTTAAGCGGCATTGCCTACGACTCCTGCCTAAAATCCCAGACTAAAAACGTCTCATCGTCATCACGCTGCAGTGAGCGCCTTGCCCTTGTCCTTGCCCTTGCCCGTAAAAAAGGTTAACAATAGTTAATGTTAGAAAAACATGTATCTACTATGAATTTAAAAGAAATTCCTACCGGGCAGCTGCCCGTCTACAGAGTTGAGGAGCAAGCCCGGGAACTAAATTGTGAAGGCTGCCAGAAGGGTAAATTTCTGGACTTTGACTTTACGATGGCATTTCAGCCGCTGGTCGACGTCGCCACTCAGGCAGTTTTTGGCTATGAGGGGTTAGTGCGCGGACTTAACAATGAATCCGCCTATTCAGTTATTCAGCAGGTATCGGCGGAGAACATATACCGGTTCGACCAGACCTGCCGTGTGAAGGCCATTGCCCTGGCTGCCGCTGCCAACATTACTGAGCGGTTAAGCATTAACTTTATGCCCGCCGCCGTCTATAAACCGGATATCTGCATACGCACCACCCTGGCTGCGGCTGAGAAGTATGGATTGGCCCGCACGCAAATTACGTTTGAGATTGTGGAAGGTCAGAAGATTTTCGACATCGAGCATCTTCAGAAAATCGTTACTTATTACAAAGCCATTGGATTCAGGGTTGCCATTGATGATTTCGGGTCAGGCCACGCCAACTTAGAATGGCTGGCCCGACTGACGCCGGACAGTATTAAGTTAGACATGGCTTTGGTCCGTGACAT
>JBPEWW010000312.1:0-2368 GCA_052032275.1 Alteromonas sp.
CACAGCCAGACAATGCCTGCGCCGACAACTGCCGGGTCAGTGCCGATAGTTGCTTACCCAGATAATCCTGCAATGCCTGTTCGCCGGCTTCTCTGACATCCAGGGGCTCACCGATACAAACAATGGGCGTCAGGTCTACTGAGAGTGCCCGGGCCGCCTTTTGCGCAACCAGCTCGCTGCTTTCAGCGTGATCCTGCCGGCGCTCTGAGTGACCAACAATAACATAGTCACACCCGCATTCAGCAAGCATCTCTGCAGAGATGTCGCCGGTATGTGCGCCATTTTCTAAGGCGCTGACATCCTGGCCACCTACTGCAAACGCTGTATCGGTGAATGAGGTCAGATAAACGCTCGGCGGGCAGATGACAACATCAACACCTTCCACACTATTCGTATCCAGACGGTTGGAGAATGTTTCGGCCAGCTCACGGCTGCCATTCATTTTCCAGTTTCCTGCTACCAGTGGCGTTCTACTCATGGTGTTCACTTCCCAGACCTTAGCCCTGTCTCAAAGCGGGCGTGATAGTAACGATTTCAATTAAAATATACAAGAACTAAACGCAAAATCTGACAGCCAATCAATTAATTGGCGACTTTACGTACAGCATCAGCGATAAACTCCGCCCATTTTTCAGAGGCAGCCTTATCATCAGACTCTACCATAACGCGGATTAACGGCTCGGTGCCACTTTTACGCAGCAATACCCGCCCCCGTTTACCCAGCGCAGATTCTGCCTCCCGGCTGGCCAGCTGGACATCTTCTGCTTCCAGTGGATCTGCGGATGACTCGCTATAGCGCACATTCACCAGGACTTGCGGGTACATCTCGAAGCCACTGGACAGATCGTGCAGGTTCATGTGACTACGCAACATGGCCGCAATCACCTGCAGACCAGCCACGATCCCGTCACCGGTGGAGGCAACGTTAAGATTGAGGATATGACCGGAGTTTTCACCGCCGATATACCAGCCTTTTTGTTGCAGCAGTTCCATTACATACCGGTCTCCCACCTTGCTGCGGGCAAAAGGAACGCCCAGTTTAGCCAGCGCATTTTCCAGTCCCAGGTTGCTCATCAGGGTACCGACCACGCCGCCCTGCATTTTGCCGTTTTTCAGTGCATCCCGTGCAATGATGTACAGTAGCTGGTCGCCATCCAGAATATTACCCAGATGATCGACCATCATGATCCGGTCGCCATCGCCATCCAGCGCAAAGCCAAGATCGGCCCCCACCTCTTTGACCCGGTTTACCACCGCGCTCATGGCGGTCGCACCTACCTGGTCGTTAATATTTAAGCCATCAGGCTGGGTGCCAATCTCAACCACCTCTGCCCCCAGCTCCCTGAGTACATCGGGCGCGATATGGTAGGTGGCGCCATGGGCGCAATCTACCACCACTTTTAATCCGGTGAGCGACAGTTCCGAGGGAAATGTGCCTTTACAGAACTCAATATAGCGGCCCGCGGCGTCGTTAATACGGGTGGCTTTACCCAGTTTATCCGACGCGACGCAGGTCATGGGCTGCTCCAGCATTTCTTCTATCGCCAGCTCAATGTCGTCGTCCAGCTTAAATCCGTCGGCGGAAAAAAACTTAATCCCGTTATCATAAAACGGGTTGTGCGAGGCACTGATAACAATGCCTGCTTCAGAACGAAATGTTTTGGTGAGGTAGGCAATCGCCGGTGTGGGCATCGGTCCCAGCAGACCAATGTTGATGCCGGCAGCGGACAGGCCGGCCTCCAGAGAGGACTCCAGCATATAACCGCTGATCCGGGTATCTTTGCCGATCAGCACTTTGTTGGTGCCCCGTCCGGCGAGCACCTTACCGGCAGCCCAGCCCAGTTTCGTAACGAACTCAGGATTAATGGCGCTTTCGCCTACTTTCCCGCGAATACCATCCGTGCCGAAATATTTCCGCTGTCCCATACTACTCTTCCTGTTTATTGCTGTTGCGCCCGGAGCATATTCACAATGGCGACCGCATCAGCGGTTTCCTGTACATCGTGAACCCTAAGAATATGTGCTCCCATCGTGGCAGCAATTGTAGCGAGGGTTACGCTTCCCGCCAAGCGCTCATTGACCGGCCGGTGAATTACCTGCCCAATCATTGATTTCCGTGACATACCAACCAGTAACGGAAAGCCCAGTTCCATCAGTGCTGGCAGGCCATTGAGAAGCTGATAATTATGCGCCAGTTCCTTACCAAAGCCGAAGCCAGGGTCAAGGATGATGGCATCGTCACTGATACCGGCCTCTCGGCAGGCCCCGACCCGGGCCATTAAAAAATCACTGACATCCTGAGTCACATTGCGGTAGTGCGGGCTGTCCTGCATGGTACGGGGCTCGCCCTGCATATGCATCAGGCATA
>JBPEWW010000313.1:0-12158 GCA_052032275.1 Alteromonas sp.
CTGTTAATTTTTTCCGTGTGGCCCAGAAACTCCAGGCGGCGCTGGGTACGCGGCTCGAAGAACATCACCTGCCCGTTACTGCGGCCCACCAGCACCCCGCGGCCGCCGTTAGCCACCGCGATATCACGAATAGATGACTCGTCAATCCGCCAGAACCCTTCCGGTTCGCCGGTCTCCACACTCCACAGGGCAAACGCCGTGCGATCGGAGGAGACCACATACTGGTTATCCGCGGAGATATGCACCGACACCACCAGGTTGTTGCCTTCGCCCTGATGACGCCAGCGGTATTTCGGGGTCGTGGCGCCGGTTTCCCACACTTTAATGCCGTTATCCACACCGGACACCACACTCATGGTGCCATCGGGGGAAACATCGGCAGCAAACGCGCCGCCCTCCGCCAGTCGAACGGAGGACAGCGGCGTGGTATCGGGCACGGTGCAGCCGGCCATCAGGCCGGTCAGGGCTACAATTATTACTGGCAAGCGGAACAAACGCGGCGTAAACATAGTCAAATGGCTTTCGATTTAAACCTGCTGGGTTTACCATAGCATGGAAACTGGTTTTATTTTACATCGTGTAACACCGGGGTAACGTGAGGATTTATCATTACCTCTGCACGATCAGCACACTAATCTTGGAGATGTTTATGCAAAAGTCGCTTGTCGCTTTATCTACGGTCGCAGCCCTGGGCCTGTTCGCCTGTCAGCCACAAACCGAGCAGTCAACGGACGCCGCTGACACCGAAGCCACGCAAGACGTCGCTGCACAATCTGCGGCGGCTGAAGAGATGACCGACGCACAGAAACAAGCGTACGCGATGGGCGCAAGCATGGGGCTGTTTGTACAAAACCGTGCCGAGCAACAAGCGCAGCTGGGTGAGTCAATGGATAAAGACGCGCTGCGTCAGGGTTTCGACGATGCCCTGAAAGATGCGCTGAAGTTTACGCCGCAGGAAATTCAGCAGTTTGCCCAGGCGGGTGAAGAAGCCATGCGCGCTAAGCAGCAGGAAATGGCAGCCCAGGCAGCTGAAGAAAACAAGCAGGCCGGTGCTGAGTATCTGGCCGAAAACGCCGAACGTGAAGGTGTGATGACCACTGAGTCTGGCCTGCAGTATGAAGTACTGGAAGAAGGTGAAGGCGACAGCCCGGCTGCCGAAGACACTGTCAAAGTGCACTACAAAGGCACACTGCTGGACGGTACCGTGTTTGACTCTTCTTACCAGCGCGGTGAACCCGCCGTATTCCCGCTTAACCGGGTTATTCCAGGCTGGACCGAAGGCGTGCAGCTGATGAAGGAAGGCGCTAAATACCGCTTCCATATTCCTTCCGACCTGGCCTACGGTGAACGTGCCCAGGGCGCAATCACGCCAAACTCCACACTGGTATTTGATGTTGAATTGCTGGAAGTGGTAGAGACAGAAAGTGCAGATGCCACCGAGTAAACTGCGCTAGTCAGAGAAAAGCCGACGGTTTACGTCGGCTTTTTTGTTTCAAGACAGCGTAATCCTTGCTCACCTTATCCCTCGTGCATGACGCCTGTATGGGTTCAAGCGCGGGTCTGCATAGTAATCCAGACCATTCGTTAATGCTGGGTATCTCGAATTCATAGGTAAGTATAGTTCAGTTACGCCAGAGTGGCGGCATAACAGCCGACTTTGTTAAATCGATTTATTCTAAAAACGCGGCGAATAGAACCGCTGGTTACCAGCGCGGCTGACGACGACGCTCTTTACGGCCTTTGAGGGTGGCATAGTGGCGTAAAATGACCTGACCAATTTTATACAACACCATGCCCACCAGCAGCATCAGCGCGGTGCGCAGACTGTCGATACGCACCAGCACATCGATCATGCCAACCACCACCAACAGCACACCGGTAAGAAACAACAGAAACCCGACGATGGTCGCACTGGTGGCCCTCGCGGTAGGTTGCCGGCGTTGACTGCGGTTCTCGGTCATGACTCAATTCGCGTACAATTAAGTGGTAATAAGATGTCTGCCATAGTTGTAACTCTGACCTGAATATTTTCAGCACGTTCAATTTTTATACATTTTTTACAAAAAATACAGAAAAAGTGTTATAAGGCGGGTTGCATGGGGCCCGTCTGGCCTCAACATCATGGGCAGACGCTTAATTTCTTCACTGTACAGACCGGATAGATCGTGAAAACACCGCTTATTACCCGCAAAGGTTATCTGAAATTACGTGACGAACTGGACTTCTTATGGCGCGAGGAGCGGCCGGAGATTACCCGCAAGGTCACCTGGGCGGCCAGCCTGGGCGATCGCAGTGAGAATGCCGATTACCAGTACAACAAGAAGAAACTGCGGGAAATCGATCGCCGGGTGCGCTACCTGCGCAAGTGTCTGGAAAACCTCAAGGTAGTAGACTACTCCCCGCAGCAGGAGGGTAAAGTGTTCTTCGGTGCCTGGGTAGAAATTGAGAACGACGACGGCAAAGTCATGACCCTGCGCCTGGTGGGTTACGATGAAATTTTCGGCCGCAAGGATTACATTTCGATTGACTCCCCCATGGCCCGGGCACTGGTAGGCAAACATGCCGACGACGAACTGACCGTGACCACCGAGGCAGGCCGGTTCACCTGGTGGATTAATCGCATCTGGTATGACCCCACCGACAAGGCCTGATTGCCCCGCGCCAGCGCCACAAATTGGTATTTGAGCCCGTTGCAGCCCGAATCGCTCTTCTGTCGGCACCACCCCGTGGTATATACTTGCCGACACTTTTTTTCACCCGGATCCCGGCACTTGTTTTTCCATATCGCCGGTATTGATCCTGACTGTCAGGTTACAGAGATTTATGATCATAAACAAAATTGCCAACGAGCTGGCCGTGAACGCCGCACAGGTACAGGCTGCCGTGAAACTGCTGGACGAAGGCGCCACCGTTCCCTTTATTGCCCGCTACCGGAAAGAGGTGACCCAGGGGCTGGACGACACCCAGCTGCGTAACCTGGAACAACGGCTCACCTACCTGCGGGAACTGGAAGATCGCCGCAGTGTTATCGTCAAGTCGATTGATGAACAGGGCAAGCTTACCGACACCCTGCGCGAACAAATTAACAGTGCCGACAATAAAACGGCGCTGGAAGATTTATACCTGCCCTACAAACCACGCCGTCGCACAAAGGGCCAGATTGCCATTGAAGCAGGCCTGGCGCCGCTGGCAGACTTACTATTCGACAACCCTGACAAAGATCCTGAGACCGAGGCGGCCGCATTTGTGGATGCCGGGCAGGGCGTTGCCGATACCAAGGCGGCCCTGGAGGGTGCGCGTTATATTCTGATGGAGCGCTTTGCTGAAGACGCCGCGCTGCTGGGCCGCATTCGCCAGTACCTGCAGAACAACGCCCATATCACCAGTACTGTGGCACCCGGTAAAGACAATGAGGCCGTGAAATATAAAGATTATTTTGCGCACTCTGAAAAGCTGAGTAAGGTGCCATCGCACCGGGCGCTGGCCATGTTCCGCGGCCGCAATGAGGGTATGCTGCACATTCAGCTGAATGCTGACCCGCAGCACGATGAGCCGGGTCAGGCCTCCCAGTGTGAGCAAATCATCGCCGAGCACTATCAGATTATGCACCGTAACCGCCCGGGTGATAACTTCCTGGCGCAGGTGGTGCAATGGGCCTGGAAAATCAAGATTTCGCTGCACATGGAAACCGAGCTGTTCAGCGCGCTGCGCGAGCAGGCGGAAGAAGAAGCCATTAATGTGTTTGCCAAAAACCTCAACGACCTGTTAATGGCCGCCCCGGCTGGCGCTAAAACCACCATGGGGCTGGATCCGGGCCTGCGTACCGGGGTCAAAGTCGCAATTGTCGATGCCACCGGCAAAGTGGTCGCCACCAACACCATCTTCCCCCATGCGCCGCAGAAGCAATGGGATAAATCAATGCGCACGCTGGCCACCTTGTGCAAGCAGTACAAAGTGGATTTGATCAGCATTGGCAACGGCACCGGCTCCCGGGAAACCGACAAGCTGGTAGGTGAAATGCTTAAGGCCAACAGCGAGTTGCATGCCCAGAAGATCATGGTCAGTGAAGCCGGCGCCTCGGTTTACTCGGCCTCGGAACTGGCTTCAAAGGAATTACCGGACCTCGACGTATCGCTGCGCGGTGCCGTTTCGATTGCCCGTCGATTGCAGGATCCGCTGGCAGAGCTGGTTAAAATTGAACCCAAAGCCATTGGTGTCGGCCAGTACCAGCATGACGTCAGTCAGAGCCAGCTGGGCAAATCGCTGGACCGGGTCATCGAGGACTGTGTGAATGCGGTAGGTGTGGATTTGAACACGGCCTCACCGGCGCTGTTAAGCTATGTTTCCGGCCTGAACCGCACCCTGGCGCAAAACATTGTGCGTTTCCGCGATAATCAGGGCGCCTTTGCCGATCGTAAGGCGTTGCTGAAAGTGGAACGGCTGGGGCCCAAAGCCTTTGAGCAGGCGGCAGGCTTTCTGCGTATTGCCAATGGCAGCAACCCGCTGGATGCCTCAGCGGTCCACCCGGAAGCCTACCCGGTGGTAGATACCATTGCCCGTCATACCGAGGTCGCTGTGAACGATCTGATTGGCAATACGGCACTACTGAAAACCCTGTCGCCCGATACCTTTACCAATGATGAATTCGGCCTGCCGACGATTAAAGACATCCTTAAAGAACTGGATAAGCCTGGCCGGGACCCGCGCCCGGAGTTCCGCACCGCCGCCTTCAAGGAAGGCGTGGAAACCCTTGCGGACCTCAAACCCGGCATGATCCTGGAAGGGGTGGTCAGTAATGTGGCGAACTTTGGGGCGTTCGTAGACGTGGGCGTCCACCAGGACGGTCTGGTGCATATTTCCGCGCTTACTAACAAGTTTATTTCCGATCCCCGGGAGGTGGTGAAGGCCGGTGATATAGTCAAAGTCAAAGTGCTGGATGTGGACGTGGCCCGTAAGCGCATCTCCTTCACTATGCGCCTGGATGATACGCCCGCCCCGGCAGGCAGTGCGAAAAAACCGAAGGGCGGACAAGCGCCAAAAGGCAAGAACGCCGGTGCCCGCAGCAAGGGGCAGTCGCAAAACCAGGCCATGGGCAATGCCTTTGCTGACGCTTTTGCAAAAGCCAAACAGAAGTAATTGCCAGTGCGCCGCAGCCAGCGCTGCGGCGCAGACGTTAATTACCTGAAGCAGAAACGGGGCCGACCCGCTCAGGCGCTGACGTTAAAGCCGCTGCCTTTGCCGGTGGCGACATCCGCATAGAATTGCTGGATGATCTGGTTACGCGAGGCCATTTGGTCGCCGTCAATGTCCAGTGACCGGCTACCACTGCCCTCATCATTATCCCGCTGGGCCTGTCTGGCTGCCAATAGCGCCTCGTCCAGTTTGCGGGTAGGTATAGAAATGTTATTGCTGTCGACAATATCGTCCAGGGTCGGTACCGCCGGCGCAGCGGCCTCCCCGGGTTGCGTCTGGCTGCGCGGTTGCTGGCTGGCGTCGGCAATCTCCTGGCGTGCTTCAAAGGCTTTCTGAGACGCTTCGGCGGCCACTTTGAGATCCTGTGCCGACGGCTGCGCCGGGGCCAGGGCGGCGGCACGAACCTGCTGCATTTTACGCAGCGTCTGTTCGGGGGTGCGGGCATCGGAGATATCAATCGACACTTCCCCGTCGGTGGCGTAGCGCTTGCCATCCGGCCCGGTGGTTAACTGGTACTGCGGCGCACCGGCATATTGTCCGCCAATTGCGGCATGGGCCTTCTCGTGGGTACGCACTTCGCTGTCGCGCTCTTTCAGGCGCTGAATTTCCTGTTGTTCCTGCTGCTGTTGCTCGGCGTTTTCTTTACCGGCACTTTCATCACTGGCGTTATCCCGGCCATCGCCGGTTAACGACGGGCCATTGCCCTGCGCGGCATTCGGCTGTACCTGCGGACGCTCATAGGTGACCGGGGCCGGTGGCTGGCCAGGCTGACGGGCGCGATCGTTTTCCGAACCCAGCCCTTTCTGGGCATTGCCCTGCTCGTTTTCTGTGGTTTGCGGAATGGTCTCACGCAGAACATTATCCCGCCGCGCTGACTCCGTATTCGGGTTAGCGGTAGGGATCACCAGCGATGTCGGCATTGGTGTAACAATGTTCATAACACAGGGTTCCTGGCGTCAGGCAAGGGTGTCGATAATAGTGCCGACGGTGTCAAAAGCGACATCGAGCACCTTGGCAGAAGCTTGTGCATTGACGCTGTTCAGTTTTAGCGACACCAAATCGGATGTCACGTTATCGGCTGCCGCTGGCAGCGTGGCACGCACGTTTTGCAACCCGGATAGCGATGCATTGGCCAGCACGGCTCCGGGGCCCTCTGCTGCCAATGTGGTTTGCGCATTACGCTGTGCAATATTTACCGATGCCTGAGTAATGCCATCACTGGCACGCTGCAGGCCAAACTGACCAGAAACAATCGCCGAATTGATACTGTTATCAATAATACTCGACATATCACTACCTCTTCTCTCTCGTGGCTAATTATTAACCAAACCAGGAAAAAAGGAAAGCGCTTTGCGGTGGCGTGCCCGGCAAAGCGGCCCCTAAGGGGCCGGCAAAACTGACCAGGCTGCTGATATCAGGACGCTTTTCGCTGCGCCGTGACGCTGAGAAACTGGCGAATAATGTCCGCAGTCTGTTGTGGATGAGAGATAAACGGTGCATGGGCGGCATGGGGCATCACCACCGTGTCTGACTGCGGATGTAACTGGCAGACCATATCCACGGCACTGGTTGGCACCAGGCTGTCCAGTCGCCCATAGATGCGCAGCGTGGGCTGATTGATGCGCCCAATGACATCCCGCAGATCTTCGCTGGAGAGCAGTTTCAGCCCTTCCTCCAGCGCCTGCGGTGCCGGATCGGGGTGGGCAGTGATTTGACTGCGGATCGTTTTAATATCCTGACGGGCGGTGTCGCTGCCCATGACCTGGATAGCCAGAAAACGATCGAGGGTTTTGCGGTAGCTGGTTTCCAGCTGGCGTTCAAACTGCGCCAGCACATCCGGCGCAATACCGGGCCAGCCGGGGCCCGCCACAAATTTAGGCGTAGAGGCAATGGTGATCAGCGCGGACACCTGCTCTGGCAGCGATAATGCCAGCTGCTGGGCCACCAGCCCCCCCAGCGACCAGCCCACCAGCACACAGTCTTCGGGCAGCACCGGCGCCAGCGTGTCGGCCAGTGACGCCACGTGATACGGCGAGGGGTGGCTGTGGCTGCTGTGCCCGAACCCGGGCAAATCAATCAGCGTGACCCGCCAGTCGTCGGCCAGATAGGGGACAAAGCGGCTAAATGCGCCACTGTTCATTCCCCACCCATGCAGAAAAACCAGATCTTTTCCTGCCCCTGTTGTACGGCTGAATACCGTGCTGGAATTATGCGATTCTGTCACTGTCAGCATCCTGTGTTGCAACTGAGAAAAGTGTATCACGGGAAAATTCCGGCCACCTACACCGAGTCACACTAGCATGCCGTATTTCCCTTTCAGGCTGCCAAATCTGGCCTGCCTGCTGTGTCATCAGGCAAGTCCCGAGCCAGTTTGCCACTGGTGCGAGGCTGATATGCCGCTGCTGGCCCCGCCAGGCGAGGCCGGGAACCTGCTGCTGCACCCCGGCATTGCCCGCCACCTTAGTCATAGCCACTACGCTACCTTACGGGCGGTGTACTGGTATGAGCAGCCTGCCCGGGCACTCATTCACCTGCTTAAATACCGGCACCGCTTTGCGCTGGCCGACTGGCTGAGCAGCCGCTTTGCCACGGTGTACCCGCCGCTTTCGCCACCGCGTCCGGCCATGCTATTGCCGGTGCCGATGACCTACCGTCGTTACTGGCAGCGCCAGTACAACCAAGCCGCTGAACTGGCCAGGGGGCTCAGTCAACACTATCAGACGCCCTGGTACGGTCAGTGGGCCATGCGCGTCGCCAATACCAGTCAGCAACAGCTCGACAAGCAGGCCAGAGGGGCCAATGCCCGCCTTGCCTACAGTCTGCAGCATGGTGCGCACTGCTGGCGTCAGGCGCCGCCGGTCCGGGTAGTGATTGTGGATGATGTAATTACCACCGGGGCGACGGTGGACGCCCTGGCGGGCTGTGTGCACCGGCACTGGCCACGCACCCACATCGAGGTGTGGGTGATGGCCGTGACGCCGGCGCCCGGGGAGCGCCGGTAAGCGGGGGGATTAGTCGACCAGCACTGACTGATAAATGGCATTACTCATCAGCTTGTTGGTGCCATACCAATAGCCGCGGAAATGCGGATTGTCGGTAAAGCCAATCACCAGCCCGTCGCCTACCCGTTGCGCCAGTACGGCGGTCGTGCCGCCAATCATTTTCACCAGCTCTGGGGCACTGTAGCCTGCCATCAGCGGACTTTCGGTATAGCGCGCCACGGTAGTAAACGGTGAATTATCACTTTTCACAATCATGTTGGCGGTTTTAAACACGGGCAGCAGTGATTCCTGGTAGCCGAAAAACAGCGGGTGGGTGGTGTCGATACGGCTTTGATACACCGAGCCGGCAATCAGCTTTTTGGCATACAGGTCGTCCTTGTCACCGTATTGCAACTGATCGGTGGCAAACGCCTCATCAATCACATCCTCGGCCACGATCTCCGCGTCCAGCCACGCCTGCTCGGTAAACAAACGCAGCGCGGTACGCTGACCAATCAGCACCCCACCGCCGTCGACCCAGTCAGTCAGGCTGTTCACCACATCTTCATCCATGCCGGCATAGCGGCCACTGGCGAAAATGATATGGGTATAGTCGGTCAGTCTGATCTGTCCGAGGCGGGCCAGCTCCACCAGCGTGGCAGGCAACCCCACCCGGGTATCAAGGTAATGCCAGATTTCGCCCACTTCATACTGGCTGGTACCTTCACCGCCGACCAGCAGGACTTTGGGCGTGGTGACCGGGGCCATATTACGGCTGCCCAGGTCGGCGCCCCGGGTTGTCAGGCCGCTGGCCAGTGCATGCACCGGCAGCGACAGGGTGTCGGCATAGTCACTCAGCAGCGCGACCAGATTGTCCGGCTGCGACAATCCGGTGGGCAGCAGCAGGGTGCCCGGGGCAAACGCTTTACTGGTGCCGTCGGTCAGGCGGGCAGTGAACGCCTTGCCCGCGGTGCGCACGCTGGCCCCTTCTTCCAGTAAGGCCTGCAGCATTGCCGGCGCCTGGTAGAAGTGCCATTCAATGGCGTAAGCATAGGCGTCATCGGGCAGCGCATCCGGTGCACCGGCAAGGGTCAGCTGCGCGTTGGCGGCTGTTTTCACCTTGCGGCTGTCGCCTCTGTCCACTTTCGCATAGTTGACGTTAAACGCCAGTGGCAGGTTCCAGTTGGAGACATCGTAAAAGGTATTATTTTCGAAGCTTTGCTGCGTGGAAAACAAGGAGTCGATCAGCCGGTACTGGGCCTGCTCGACCGGAATATAAATGGCCTTATTGGCGGTAAAGTCGGTGCCCCCGACACTGACGTTACTGCTAACCACATTATAGGTAATCTGGTGACGCTCCAGCAGGTCCAGCATGGCGGTAAAGCGCCCGGTATCCGCAGGGGCCGCCAACAGATAGCCAGCCGTGTTGTCGTTTTTCGCGGCCTGGCGGGTGGTTTTCACGAAGCTGGACTGGTAATCGAGCAGTGCCGGTTTGTTGGCCAGCGCGCCCTCAAAGGTGCTCAGCGAGGTGGTGACATGATTCTGAATCGTCTGCGCAAACGCCAGTTCACCGTTAATGGAGTCCTGGCGATGACCCCGGCTGCTGGCCTGCTCAAACAGGATCCCAATACTGCCATGCACATCCGGGTAGGTGGAGCCTTTGCCCACATAAAAATCATCGAAGCTTTCTTCTGAAAAGTACAGCTCGCCCTGGGCATCAAAGGCTTTGGCATGGTATTCCGCAATTGCTTCGGTGAGTGTGACATTGCCATCCGGCGTGATGGGGTTTTTACGCGACCGTACCCCGGGCTGGAAGAAGTAGGTGCTGTTGGTGCCCATTTCATGGAAGTCCGTCAGCACATGGGGCCGCCACTGATGAAACTTGGTGATGCGGGCGCGGGATTCCGGGTGCGTCAGCAACAACCAGTCGCGGTTAAGATCGAACCAATAGTGGTTGGTACGGCCTGAGGGCCAGCCTTCCGTATGCTCGCGGGTGTTGGGATCACTCACCAGCTGCTTGCCTTTATGCATGTTCGCCCATTGTGCGAACCGGCTTAGCCCATCCGGGTTGAATGAGGGATCAAGTAGCACCACATTTTCCGTCAACAGGCGGGTAACCTGCTGTGATTCTGCCGCTGCCAGGTAATAGGCAATGACCAGCGCCGCATTGCTGCCGGAGGGCTCGTTGCCGTGGATACTGTAGCCCATATAGAAAATCAGCGGCGCATCGTCATCGCGGCTGTCTCCGCTCTGCCAGGCCTGCATGTGTTGTTGCTGGATTTGGTCAATCTTGTTGTGATTATCCGGTGCAGTGATGGTCAGCAGCAACAGCGGCCGGTTTTCATGGGTGCGCCCGGTTTCTTCCAGGGTCACACGCTCTGAGGCGTCAGCCAGCGCTCGCATGTACGTGACCAGTTGGTCGTGGCGCACATGCCACTCGCCGACTTGGGCGCCGAGCACCTCTTCAGGGGTAGGAATGGCACTGTTGAACCGGGTGTCAGCGGGCAGGTAATCCGCCACTGGCTTGCCGCCGGTGTCAGCGGGTACCAGGCTGACCGCCGACACGGTCGCGGCGAACATCACAAGCAGACTGGTGATTAAGAGGTGGCAGGCGCGGTGCGCCGCCTTGGCAAACGGATACGTCATAAGGTTTCCATCTCTTGTTGTATGAATTTTTATGATTACAGTGATTCGAGAAAACGTCGAATACTTGACTGTTTTACTCAGGTAAATTTGTTATCATTAGCCCATCTAAGCAAATTGTAGGACTTATTGATGATTACTATATCAGAAGAAGCCCAGGCTCACTTCGTGAAACTGCTGGAGAAACAAGAGTCTGGCACGAATATTCGTGTATTCGTCGTAAATCCGGGCACGTCGTCGGCTGAATGTGGGGTGTCCTACTGCCCGCCAGACGCGGTAGAACCGGAAGATACCCGGCTGAATTTCAATGGCTTTGACGCGGTTGTGGATGCGGAAAGCGCGCCCTACCTGGACGAAGCAGAAATTGATTTCGTTACCGATCAGATGGGTTCACAGCTGACCCTGAAGGCACCCAATGCCAAGGCCCGTAAAGTAGCGGATGACGCGCCCCTGGTTGAGCGCATTAACTACATGATCGAGTCTGAGATCAATCCGCAGCTGGCCAGCCACGGCGGCCAGGTGATGCTGGTTGAAGTGACTGAAGAAGGCTTTGCCGTACTGCAATTTGGGGGTGGCTGTAACGGCTGCTCAATGGTAGACGTGACGCTGAAAGACGGCATTGAAAAGCAGATGCTGGAACAGTTCGCCGGTGAACTGAAAGGGGTGAAAGATGCCACCGAACACCAGGCAGGCGAGCACTCGTACTACTAATTGGCTATGAATACGCCAACGCAGAGCTGGCAGGGCTTTTTACTGGGGCTCGGGGTGTTTGCCCTGGGTGCGGCCCTGCTGCTGTTGCTGGGTGACCAGCATCAGGGGTGGTACTGGCTCTCGCTGGCGGTGCTGTTTGGCGGGTTCGCCCTGGCCATGCGCTGTTATATCAGTTTGTTTCTGGCGCGCTTCGATTCACTCAGGCATGCGAAGCAAATAAGTCGCCGGCGCGGTAGCGACGAATAAGTACCCCGCCCAGTGTCATGCCCCTGGCCAGCAAAAAGGCCAGTAGCGCATACCACAGCGCCACATTGCCGTTGTCTTTCGTCAGCCACCAGACCGGAAAGAACACCCCGGCGGCACTTATGATCATGGTGTCACGCATAGCGCCGCTAAGCGTAAGCCCAACAAAGACACCATCAAACAAAAAGCACCAGTGCCCGAGCAAGGGTAGCAGCACCATCAAGGGCAAATAGTCACTGGCCGCGGCCTGCAGGTGCGGGATATCCGTCAGCAGTGCAATAATGTTGTCACCTGCCACCAGAAAGCCCACTGCATAAGCCACTGCAAACAGCGACGACCACAGCAGCCCGCGCACGGTTTCCTCACGCACCGCACGGCGGGATTTTG
>JBPEWW010000314.1:0-4189 GCA_052032275.1 Alteromonas sp.
AGTGACTTCCCGATCGGCAGTGGCCTGTCGCCAGAAGACATTGTAATCAAAGTGTCGGTTATAGCGTTCACGGGTGGTGTAATACACATTTTGTACATCTACCAATATGGCTACTTTATCCACGGAATGCTCCAGCAGTGTTACGAGACAACCCTGAGCCCCGTGCAAGCAGCCGCCTGCATCCTGTGCAGCCGGCTTGGTTAATTAACGGAATGTAGTGAAACACATTCGCAAGCCTGTCCGCCAGTTTGAATTAACCGTTAATTGTTGCCTGATACCCGCAGACCAGTTGCACTTTACCCGTCTTTGCCTGCCGCCCCCTACCTCTCGCAGCAGATTTGCTGAAAATACTTGTCTGACCGGTGATGCTGCTTTCTCACTATTGAAATTTCATGTAATCTTGAGGGCGACGTACCGCCAGGCAAAGAAAACCGCTATAAAACGATAACTTGGCGCTTTCACTTGCTATTGTAAGTGACTATAACTACAACAATACGCAACACATGCCTACTTTTTAGTAGAAGGAACACAAACCTATGCAGACCACTTTCTCCGCGGCTGTTTACCAGAACTTTCTCGGTCATGCGCCCGATTGGTATAAAAAAACCATCATTGCCTTTTTACTCGTTAACCCGCTGATTTTTATGGCCGACCCTTACGTGGCAGGCTGGGTGCTGGTGATCCAGTTTATATTTACGCTGGCAATGGCGCTAAAGTGTTATCCGCTGCAGCCCGGTGGCCTGTTGCTTATTGAAGCAATGTTTATCGGTATGACCTCCCCCGGCCATATGATGCATGAGATTGAAGTGAATCTGGAAGTCATCTTGTTGCTGGTCTTTATGGTGGCCGGGATCTACTTTATGAAAGATCTGCTGCTATACCTGTTCACCAAACTGGTGATTAAGGTCAAAAACAAACTGGTGCTTTCGCTGGCGTTTATCTTTGCCTCCGCTTTTCTGTCTGCATTCCTGGATGCGCTCACTGTGGTGGCCGTTATTATTGCAGTGGGCCTGGGCTTTTACTCTATTTATCATAAGGTGGCCTCTGGCAAAGAATTTCACCATGATCATGACCATACCAGTGACGATGCCGTTCAGGATCTGGGCCGTCACGACCTGGAAAACTTCCGCGCGTTTCTGCGTAATCTGATGATGCACTCGGCTGTGGGCACAGCGCTGGGCGGCGTGATGACCATGGTGGGCGAACCTCAGAATCTGATCATTGCTGACAAGGCCGGCTGGGACTTTGTGGAATTCTTCATTCGTATGGCACCAGTCACGTTACCCGTCTTTATTGCCGGCTTAGCCACCACCATTTTTCTGGAGAAAGCGAAAGTCTTCAGTTACGGCGCCCAGCTGCCTAAAAATGTCCGCGCCATTCTTGTCGATTACAGCGAACACACCGATCGCAGCCGCACGCACCGTGACAAAGCCAAACTGGTGGTGCAGGCCATCATTGGTTTGTGGCTGGTGGTCGGGCTGGCTACCCACATGGCCTCCGTGGGTTTAATCGGTTTGTCTATCATTGTGCTGGCTACTTCGATGAGCGGTGTCATTGAAGAACATGCGCTGGGTAAAGCGTTTGAAGAGGCACTGCCATTCACGGCGCTGCTGTGCGTATTCTTCGGCATCGTGGCGGTTATTATTGATCAGGGCCTGTTCCAGCCCGTTATTCAGTGGGTACTCAGCTACGAGGGCGAAACCCAGATGATTATGTTCTATCTGGCCAATGGGGTGCTTTCCATGGTCAGTGATAATGTGTTCGTGGGCTCTGTTTATATCACTGAAGTTACCGCAGCTCTTGAAAATGCACAGATCACCCGTGACCAGTACGATATGCTGGCGGTGGCTATCAATACCGGTACTAACCTGCCCAGCGTTGCGACGCCCAACGGCCAGGCCGCCTTCCTGTTCCTGCTGACGTCGGCAATTGCCCCGCTATTGCGGTTATCGTATGGCCGGATGGTATATATGGCCCTGCCCTACACCATTGTGCTGACTATCGTTGGCCTGCTGGCCACCTACATCGGCCTGACCGACGCCACCCAGTGGCTGTACGATATGCACCTGATAGAGCATCACAGCGCCACCGGTGTGAGCGCTGGCGACGACGGGCACTAGGAGTCAGCTATGAGTGTGGTTCATTCTATTAGTCGCTGGGCGGAGCATAAGTCGTCGTGGCTGTTGCTGTTTGCCTCAGCGCTGGCATTGCAGATCACGGCCTTGTATTTTCAATACGGCATGGACCTGAAGCCCTGCATCATGTGTATCTATCAGCGTACCGCCATGTACGGCATCTTACTGTCAGGCTTGCTGGTGCTGATTGTTAATCACGGCCTGACCCGGCTGCTCGGCTTCGCAGGCTGGATTGTCTCCGCTGTCTGGGGTTACCTGCTGGCCACAGAGCATCTGGAAATCATTCACGCCAGCAACCCGTTTTTTGCCAGCTGTGGGATAGAGCCAAACTTCCCGGCCTGGGCACCACTGCATGAGTGGCTGCCGGCTGTTTTTGCGGCAGAAGGCCTGTGCGATGAAAACAGCTGGCAGTTCATGTCTATGGGTATGGCTGGCTGGATGCAGATTATCTTTGGTATCTACATTGCGGCATTTGTCGTGGTGTTTGGCTGCCGTCTGTTAGATAAGAAGCCCTTTTGATCGACCTGAGTATTCTACCGTCGCGGCTGCCGCCCTTAAAAACGCACGATAGCCCTGTGGCAATCGAGCGAATTGGGCTTAAACATGCCGAGGCATTGTGCCGGGCCGGTCAGGCCTCGGCGCACCATGTCAAACCCTGGCTGGGTACCAGCCTCTGCCCGGTTACGCCTGCCGCAACCAAGCACTGTATTGAAGCGCTCGATGCCAGTCGTCATCAGAATTACGGTATAACCTATTTACTGGTGCAAAATGATACCTGCCTGGGTATGGGGATCATCAACTACATTCACCCCCTCCACCTTACCGGCAACCTGGGTTATTGGATCCGTCCGGACGCTTGCGGACAGGGACTTGCTGTCGCCCTGTGCAGGGCTCTGCTGAAGCTGGCATTTACACAAATGGGCCTGAACCGGCTGGAGTGTTTTATTGAGCCGGCCAACAAGGCCAGTCTGCGGGTAGCGGAGAAACTTGGTGCAGAGCGGGAAGGTCTGTGCCGTAAGCGAATTTTTGGGCGGGATGCCCTGCTTTACAGTCTGACGTCAGCCTGAGCTAGCTGACGTCTTCCAACGGCCAGATAGCGATATAGTCTTCAAAGTGGTCTAAGTCGACATCGGTTTCCGATACGGTTTTATTGCGCACCGACATGCCTTTCTGGTGCATCACATGTTTTTTGCCTTTATTCAGCAAGGGGTGCCAGGACGGCAAGCCCCGCCCTTCATGCAGGCGACGATACGCACAGCTGGGAGGCATGAAGAATATATCTTTCAGATTGTCTTTGGTGAGCTTCACACAGTCCGGAACCAGCTCAGTCCGGCGCTCATACTGAGAGCATGCGCAACTCTTGGTATTCAGAAGTGAGCACACAATATTGGTGTAATGAACCTGCTCTTCAGGAAATATTTCGTCGGTGGGCGCAGCCTCATCAGCCTCATCGTCTTCAATAAATTTGTGCAGACAGCATTTAGCGCAGCCATCGCACAACGACTCCCACTCTGCCTGGGACATTTCAGACAGTGACTTGGTTTCCCAGAATGGTGCAGACATTAGCCAGTTACCTTGGTTGACACGTGAAAATGATCGATCAGCTCCGCCCGGACAACATCATTATTGTTGAGGGCTGCCACCCCTTTCGGGGTGCCCGTGAGGATAACATCGCCAGCCTCCAACGTGAATACGCCGGACATATGCGCGATCAGTTCGGGAATAGCATGCATCATCTTGGCGGTGTGTCCGGTTTGTCGCTGCTGGTCATTCACTGTCAGCGTAAACTGAATATCATCTAACCGGGCAAGCTGTGAAACCGGTACAAAGCCGGATAAGGGGCAGCTGAAGTCAAATGCTTTACTGCGCTCCCAGGGAAGACCTTTCTGCTTGAGCGTCTGCTGTACATCACGCAGTGTCAGATCCAGCCCCAGCCCGATGCCCCAGATGGCAGCACGTACCTCGTCCGCCGCGGCATTGCACAGCGGCTGTTTTAACAACACCGCCACTTCCAGCTCGTTATGACACTCCCCCATGCCCTGTGGAATGCGCAG
>JBPEWW010000315.1:0-3280 GCA_052032275.1 Alteromonas sp.
GTCAGGGGTAACGTGCACTCCTGCAGAAGCTTTGAATTACCGCGTTTGTCTGCGTGGGTCATGGTAACGATGATATTTTTAGCACCCGCCACCAGATCCATAGCGCCGCCCATTCCTTTAACCAGCTTACCGGGGATCATCCACGAGGCGATATTGCCGTTGACGTCAACTTCAAAGGCGCCAAGTACGGTAAAATCTACGTGGCCGCCGCGGATCATGGCGAAGCTTTCTGCCGAATCAAAAATCGATGCACCGGTGATGGCAGTGACAGTTTCTTTACCGGCGTTGATCATATCTGCATCAACTTCGGCTTCAGTAGGGTAACGCCCCATGCCCAGCAACCCGTTTTCTGACTGTAACATCACATCAATACCTTCGGGTACATAGTTTGCTGCCAGAGTAGGGATACCAATGCCCAGGTTGACATAGTTACCATCGCGAAATTCTTTTGCCACACGCATGGCAATCTGATCACGTGAAAGGGCCATGTTAGCGTTCCTCCTTTGCCAGTACTTTACGTTCGATGCGTTTCTCGAAAGTCCCCTGAATGACGCGATCGACATAAATTCCGGGGGTATGAATTTGCGTTGGGTCTAATTCACCAGGCTCGACTATTTCTTCAACCTCTACCACCGTGATCTTTCCGGCGGTCGCAGCCAGCGGATTAAAGTTCTGGGCCGTGTGACGATAGACACAATTGCCGTAGCGATCTGCTTTCCAGGCTTTTACAATGGCAAAGTCGCCGGTAATCGATTCTTCCAGAATATACGGGCGACCGTTAAATTCTTTAACCTCTTTCCCTTCACCTACCGGAGTACCGTAGCCAGTCGCGGTATAAAATGCCGGGATCCCCGCACCACCAGCGCGCATTTTTTCTGCCAGCGTGCCTTGTGGGGTCAGCTCCACTTCCAATTCACCGTTCAGTAATTGTTGTTCAAACAGGGCATTCTCGCCCACGTATGAAGAGACCATCTTGGCTATCTGTTTATCTTCCAGCAAGATGCCAAGACCAAAACCATCAACGCCACAGTTATTGGATACAACGGTGAGACCGGTGGTGCCCATTTTTTTCACCTGACCAATCAGTCCTTCAGGGATACCGCACAGCCCGAAACCGCCTGCGATGAGGGTCATGTTATCTTTGAGCCCCTCCATGGCCGCGTCGTAACTGGTTAAAACTTTATCGAAACCCGACATATTGTTCTCCTGTTTGCCGTTTTCTGAACAAAAAAAGTATCAGTGACCGCACTAATTTTGTAAAATTGATTTTATAATATTATTAATAAATTTATTTGAATAATGTCAATCTCCTATCGGAACATGCTGGCGTTTATTCGGGTTGCAGAATCCAACACCTTCGCCGAAGCGGCAGAAAAGCTTCATCTCACCCAGCCAGCGTTATCGGCGGCCATCAAAAAAATGGAGTCCCAACTTGGTGGCAAGCTGTTCTCGCGCAGTACCCGGCGTGTTCATCTTACCCCGGAGGGGCACACCTTGCTGCCAACTGCACGGCGGTTGATTGATGAGTGGGATGAAACCTATCAGGACATGCAAAACCTGTTTGCCGTGCAGCAGGGAAAGCTAACTCTGGCAGCCATGCCTTCATTTGCTGAGTCTCATTTACCCGGGATACTCAGCCGCTATCACGCCCGATACCCTAATATCCGGCTTCAAATCCTTGATGTGGTAATGGAATCAGTGATTGATCGGGTGCTCACTGGTCGCGCCGAACTGGGATTTACATTTGAGCCAGAAGTGATGGACAGACTACTGTTTGCGCCCTTGTTTGAAGACAGGTTCGTGGCGGTAGTGCACGTTGGTCACCCTTTGGCGGAATGTGCTCAGGTAGACTGGCGTAGCTGTCTTAAATACCCTTTTGTGGCAATGAACCGTGGCTCAGCGGTAAGAAAATGGACGGAGCAGGCGGCACTTCAGTTTGGCAGTGTAAACATTATTGCCGAAACCGGCCAACTGGGCTCACTGGGCCAGCTTATTGGCGAAGGACTGGGAATTTCAGTGATACCGGGCTTATGTAAACAACAAATGGCAGCACGGGGCTTACGCTGTATCGATATTAGCGACAGCCCGCTGGTAAAGCGGGTAGGACTGATCCGGTTAGCAAGGGGCGGTTTGTCGGTGGCTGCGCAAACCCTGTGGGAGCAGTGTGTGGGAGACCCGCAAAGCGCCGGTTAACAGGGCAAGCCTCCCGTGCAAATGCCTACCATTTCTTTTTCGGCGCAAATAATTCGTCCAGTTCATCGCGCTCTTCTTCCCTTTTACGGGCACGATCCTCAGCATTGACATTTTTGAGGTTGTTCTGAATTTCATGGAGCCATTCCTGCAGCGTGGCAATACGGGTTTTAATGTAGTCATCCTGCTGGGTTTGGTTCTCCAGTGCAGTCACCGCTTTCTCAAAGTACTGGCGTGCTGACCCCAGCATATTGGATTGCATACCGGAGCGTCCACGGCGAATAAGCGTTTCCACATTGACTTTCAACTGGAGCCGTTCCAGGTGCTTGTCCTCTTCGATGTAGGTTTTGGTGTCCACTTTGCCCTTAGAATGTTCAGCCCTCAGTAAAATGCGGAGCTTCTTAACAGCCTGGATATACTGAATTATCAGTTTGTCACTTTCAGGTAAGACAAATTCAGACGGCGAATGTGTGGAATCTTCAGGCTCCTGTACACGCTTTTCAGCATCTTGAATTCGCTGCGTGATTTCCGCAGACGGTGACAGTTCGTTCATAACCTTGAGTGCGTTCAGCACCCGGACGTGCAAAATTTGCGTCACCCGTGGCGAGATCGGCATGGTATTGCACGCCATGATGACATTTTCTGTTTCGTCAATAACAGCCCGTTGTTTAGCGAGCTCGGTGCGTCGTTCTGACTCGAGTTTTGCCCGGTGCTGCTGAAATGCGTTAATGAAAATCGCAGCGACGATCAGCACCACAATTAAAATAATTATTATCGCGAACATGTATGTTTCCGGCTTGCTTACATTCCACCTGATGTGAAGTGCTTGTATTCGTTATTATTGTGTCGGCAGAGTTTACGGTAATTTTACTTCAAATACTCCACCGCCAAGCGTACCACCATTAGATAATGAAATCTCGCCACAAATTTCACCTTGCGTATGCGCAGCAGCAATCAGGCGTGCGAAAAACAAACCAAGCCCGGTTCGGCCTTGTGCCACCTGGAACTCTGACAAACAGGTATTGCTGTTTACCAGCATCGAATCGGGGTAACCGGGGCCGTCATCTTCAATACGGATCACCAGATACTG
>JBPEWW010000316.1:0-23898 GCA_052032275.1 Alteromonas sp.
CCGGCCCGGTGGTGAGCCGGGTCGGGGTGGCATCACCCCGTCCTCTTTCCTGCTGCACCAGCCACACATTTTTTTGCGCGCATACTGCAATTCCGGCGCAAATAGCGCATAATATCTGGCCGTGTAATTAAGTAGTTTGGTTGTTGTGAAAGACGCGTCCCAGGCCCCTAAAGATAAAAATATTGAAAAGCTCAAAGTGCCTCCTCATAGCATTGAGGCGGAGCAGTCTGTGCTTGGCAGTATGCTTATCGATCCTGAAAGCTGGGATAAGGTGGCCGAGCTGGTCACCGAATCAGACTTCTATAACCGATCTCACCAAATTATCTTTCGCGCCATCATGCGCTTGCTGGGTGACAACCTGCCGGTGGATCTTATCACCGTGTCGGAGCAGCTGGAAAAACATGATGAGCTGGAGGACGCTGGCGGGTTTGCCTACCTGGGCGAGCTGGCCAAGAATACGCCGAGCTCGGCGAACGTGGTGGCGTACGCAAAAATTATTGGAGAGCGGGCGGTCACCCGCGAATTGATTGGGGTGGCCCATGAAATCGCCGAAGTGGGCTACAACCCGGAAGGCCGCGACAGTGCGGATATTCTCGACTTCGCCGAAAGCCGGGTATTCGAAATTGCCGAGAAACGCACCGGTGAGAACGAGGGCCCCCGCAACGTCGAGTCGGTACTGGGTAAAACCATTGATCGTCTGGAAGCCTTAATCAAAACCAACAAAGAAGTGACCGGGGTGACCACCGGATTCACTGATTTGGATAAGAAGACCAGCGGATTACAGCCCTCAGATCTGATCATTGTCGCCGCCCGTCCTTCCATGGGTAAAACCACGTTTGCCATGAACCTGGTAGAAAATGCCATGATGGCGGAAGAGAAGCCGGTGTTAGTGTTCTCGCTGGAAATGCCGTCTGAGCAAATCATGATGCGGATGCTGGCGTCACTAAGCCGGGTTGACCAGACCAAGATCCGTACCGCTCAGCTGGACGACGAAGACTGGGCGCGTATCTCCAACACCATGGCAATGCTGAAAGACAGCGACAACCTGTTTGTGGATGACTCATCCGGCCTGACCCCTATGGACGTGCGCAGCCGTGCCCGCAAACTGGCCCGGGAGCGGGGGGGGATCAGCATGATCATGATCGATTACCTGCAGCTGATGCGGGTGCCCTCACTCAGTGACAACCGGACGCTGGAAATTGCCGAAATTTCCCGCTCATTGAAGGCGCTGGCCAAAGAGCTGGAAGTGCCCGTCGTAGCGCTGTCCCAGCTTAACCGTACGCTGGAACAACGTGCGGATAAACGTCCGGTTAACTCCGACCTGCGGGAATCTGGCTCAATCGAGCAGGATGCTGACCTGATCATGTTTATTTACCGGGATGAGGTGTATCACGAGAACAGTGAAGATAAAGGTATTGCCGAAATTATTATCGGTAAGCAGCGGAACGGTCCCATCGGGACCAGCCGGCTGACCTTCCAGGGGCAATTCTCGCGGTTTGATAACTATGCCGGGCCGGCAATGGACGATGCTTACTAGCCCCAGGGCGGCAGCGGGGATTGCGGTTAAGTGACATGATACTGTTGTCACTGGCAACCCCTGCCGGGGCTGCTCACAGTAAATAAAAAAGGCGCCTGACGGCGCCTTTTATCGTTAGTTAATCAGGTATTAACGCTTCTCTGGAACCTTGGCTGTGCCGCTCACGGTGACAGAGATACGACGGTTAACCCGGTGCGCTTCAGCATCGTTACCTTTATCCAGCAGTTGTGTTTCACCATACCCCACTGTGCTCAACCGGCTATCATCGATGTCATAGCGATTAACCAGCACATCGCGGAAGGCGTCGGCACGGGCCTGTGATAACTGCATGTTGTATGACTCAGTACCTGGCGCAGAAGTGTGACCTTCAATGGTTGCGGTGGTATTCGGATACTGTTTCATGAAGTTGGCGAACTCACGGATCTCAGGATCGTTAGGCTGTTTAACCACCGAGCTTTCGCTGTCGAACAGTACGCGCAGCGTAATTGATACTTCTTCTTCATCAAATACGGTACAGCCATCGCTGTTCACTTCATTACCCGCCGGGGTGTCTGCACACTGGTCGTTTTCATCAGCAACACCGTCGTTATCGCTGTCCATCATGGTCACTTCACAGCCACGGGCATCAACTTCAACGCCGGCTGCCGTGTTAGGGCACTGGTCATTGCTGTTCATCACGCCATCGTTGTCGCTGTCGACATTACAGCCATTGGCGTCAACCCGCACACCTGCTGGTGTCATGGGGCACTGATCGCGGCTGTCTACAACACCGTCGTTGTCGCTGTCGCGCGGCGCTACTGGGGCAGAGGTATCATTATTACCAATAGTGACCGCCAGACCCAGCTTGAAGCTGTAGTCATTGTAGTCTTCGCCAAAGTCTTCATAAGCCGCGACTTCAGTGATCAGCTTAACCTTTTCACTGATATCCCAGTGTTTACCGATACCGATATTACCCAGCGTAGTGGTGTCGTTCATGTTCTGATGCTTCACACCGGCAAACAGATACCACCAGTCATTCGGCATGAACCACATGGCATCAGCACCAATCATATGACCACTGTCATCACGATCAGCGCCCGTGAAATCCAGATAGTCCAGCTCCAGCGCAGTATATTCCAGGCGGGCGGCCCAGCTCTGCGTGAAACGGAAACCGGCTTCCATACCGAAGCCTTCACCTTCTTCGTAGTTGCCGTTCGGGAGTGGACGCTCAACGTCAACATTGTACTTGGTACCAAATAAACCAATCCAGTTGTCGTATGCCGGGGTGGAAGTCTCCTGTGCATAGCTGTTTGCAGACAGCACGGCCAGGGAGAGTGCAGCTAAAGTAAATGTTTTTTTCATAGTCACATCCTGTATAACGTTGAGTGATTACCAATTTTGATAATGCGAGCTTAAGCACACTTCATGCCATATTACTGCGCAGGCAATGGTTCTGAATATTACCGGGCCAGGCCCTGTAGGGTTGCAATTATGCGGCGGGCACCTCCCTGGTTACGGTGTTCTCCAAGAATAATTCCCTGCCACGTACCTAACTGAAGCTGACCCTGCTGGACCGGCAAGGTGACCTCACATCCCATAATACTCGATTTAATATGCGCGGGCATATCATCACTGCCTTCATAAGTGTGAATAAAGTAAGAAGAATCTTCTCTTACAGTATGGTTAAAATAGGATTCGAGATCAGTTCTGACCGAGGGATCAGCGTTTTCATTGATGGTCAGGCTGGCGCTGGTGTGTTGTAGCCAGAGATGCAACAGGCCCACTTCCACGTCATGTAGCTGCGGTAACGCACTCACAATGTCGTCGGTGATCAGGTGAAAACCCCGTGGGTAAGGGCGTAGCGTAATGGTGTCGGTGTGCCAGAAGGGATTATTTGTCAAAGCAGATTTCCAGGTGCGCCAGTCCTTCATCACACATAAACGGCAAAATGATTTTTGCGCCGTCTACCTGATGACTAATACTATGTTGCTTTCCGGAGACAACGATAGGCGTGGCCATACCAAATTCATAGCCACGCTCGGCTAAATCACGCTTGGCATTGCCGCAAATCATGTTGGTCACTTCCCCTACCATGTCGCCCACCTCAGCGTCTATTTTGGGCGGCCGTTCACCTACCATGCGTTGCATGATGGTCAGTGCCAGCGACTCATCGAAGGTGATTGACATTGAGCCTCTGACCTCAGGGCCGACCATACCGATAAGCCCGCTCACATCGCCCTTGGCAATATCGCTTTGCTTGCGTTTAGGCTTGCCCGGCGTGAGTTTGGTCTGCGCCATGGTTTCCATCACATTCAGTAACCCGGTGATAAAAGGGTTAACGAAATCAGCATTCATGAGATGACTCCTTTGAAACAGGCACATCTGTTTCCTGACAATCTGCACACAGTCCGTGTGCTTCAATCGTTTGTTTCGAGACGCTAAAACCATGGGCTTTAGCTTGTTTATCCAGGGTGTCTTTTAACCCTTCAGACTGAATTTCCGCCACGTCACCACAACTGTCGCAAATTAGGAACTGTACCGGATGATGACAGCCAAAATGATAACAGGCAACAAAAGCGTTAGTGGATTCCAGCCGGTGGATAAAGCCAAAGTCGAGGAGAAAGTCCAGCGCCCGGTATACTGTCGCTGGTTTGGCACCGGACTCGGTTTCTTTCAGTGCGTCCAGTAGCTCATAGGCGCCCATGGGGCCATGTTTACTCAGGAGGATCTGATAGACTTTTTCCCGCAGCGGTGTGAAACGGGCATTACGCTGCTCACAGTAAGCGCGGGCTTTACTGATTAGTGTCGCATTGTTCATTAACAAACTACCATTTACTATTTGCGAAGCCTGACGAAGCAGAGCCGATCCAACGACGATGCAGGATCATTGCTCAGTGGCCTGGGCCGGGGTGTTGCGCTGGCGGGTTTCATACATATGCGCAATCAGTTGATCCTCAAGTGCGAAACGGGCTTCCAGTGTCTCTCCCAGCGCCTGCAAATGACGGTCGAACGCCGCAGCCTGTTGTTCAGATACTACATCAGTGTAGGTATCATTAAACGCCAGTGCATCGTCTGTGGTGGTGGCAATGTCCGGGTACAGCTGTTGTTTCAACGCCTTACCCTTTGCGTCATCACTGACCAGCATATCGTACACCTCGAAGTGCCCGGCAGACAGATAATCCATCATGGCTTCGCAAAACGCATCAATAGCAGCAGGGTCGGGCAACGGATTGGCCTGCTTGCCATTATGATTATCGTGGTGATCCAGCCCGGCCAGTTCGCAATACTGAATCAGCAGCCGTTGGCGGGCCTGCAACCAGTTGTCGATGGTAGCCAGCTGGCCACCCCACTTTCCTTTAACCTGTTCCAGTTGATTTAACATGCGTACTTGCCTGATTACCCTCAACGGGCTGAGATGGTCGAATATTTTTTAGTATAACACCGCAAAGACACAGTACAAATGCAGCACTTACCGGTCCGGCCAGGCGCTCGCATTACCGCTGTCTGCGGCCT
Organism: Alteromonas sp.; assembly: GCA_052032275.1. Lineage (GTDB taxonomy): Bacteria > Pseudomonadota > Gammaproteobacteria > Enterobacterales > Alteromonadaceae > Alteromonas. Next base: position 5,030 of record JBPEWW010000316.1, read on the forward strand.
CATCCAGGCATACTGACTGCGAGGTATCTGGCGCATACTGCGGGTTATTGTGCGCGCTGGCCAGGATGGGTAAGCTTAATGATTGCGTCACGACGTTGCGGCATGGTGTCGCACCTACAGGGCGAAGTAAGGTAAATGGTATGATGAAAAAAGTCCCCTCGCACCAGCTCCATCAGGGAGCGGCCCGCTGGCTGATTTTTTCCCGCAGCAAATTGCTGATCGCCAGTGGCGAGACCCAGCCGCCGATAGCCGAGGTCGCCGCACTGCCGTTTTTGTCGGCATACCATCAGGAGGTGTACCGGTTAACTCCCCTTGAGGCCCAGCCCGAGGAAGCGCAGCCCACCTTTGTGGTAGACATGGGGGCAGAGTCGGTAGACAGTGATGACTGGGAAGAAGTGTCGCTACGCAATGTGCTGATGAATACACCCGTCGGGGCCTTCAGTGTCATTGGCCGGGCCTGGCAGTATATTCACTTTCTGCGTACCCACCGTTACTGCGGGCAGTGTGGCAGCGCGATGCACAAGATTGACTGGGAAATGGCCATGCAGTGTCAGCAGTGTCAGCATCGCTGCTATCCCCGGGTGTCGCCGTGCATCATTGTGGCTATTCATGATAATGACAGGATATTACTGGCCCGGGGTGTGCGTCACCGTGACACGAATATCTACTCGACCCTGGCGGGTTTTGTGGAGAGCGGTGAAAGCCTCGAACAGGCGGTACACCGGGAAGTCTTTGAAGAGGTGGGCGTGCGGGTGAAAAACCTGCAATATTTCGGCAGTCAGCCGTGGCCCTTTCCACACTCACTGATGATTGGCTATGTGGCAGAATATGCGGGCGGAGACATAGTGTGTGAGGAGCACGAAATAGACGACGCCCGGTGGTTTTCGCTCGATGCCTTACCAAAGACCCCGCCCAGACTGTCCATCGCCGGGCAGTTAATTGATGCGGTTATCACTCAGCTAACCGGCCATCAGGAGTAAAAAATAAAAAACCCTGCATAAAGCAGGGTTTTAATAGTTAACGTTCGGTCCCGTGAGCGGGCTTCTTTATCTTTGCTGGATTTAAAAGTAGCAAACACTTACTTATCCCGCAAGAAGAATTTCCGTTCATCGTGTAAATTTTTCATTTTGTCGTATTCGCGCTGCTTTCTGTACCGCGCCGCAATCGTGATCTGGCAGCCCGCAGCAGGGCAAATCCACCGGTGCAGTGGATTTTGGTTAACAAGACCGTGCTTTTCGCGCCAATGACCGAGATTATTGGTATACTCCGGCCACACCGAATCAGGTAAGCGAATTTAGCAGAGGATAAGATGTCTACAACTTCAGCGAACCCCCAGCGCCCCCCACTTAAAAACGACCGCTACCTGCGAGCGCTCAGCAAGCAGCCGGTAGATGCCACGCCAGTGTGGATGATGCGTCAGGCGGGCCGGTATTTACCTGAGTATAAAGCCACCCGGGCGCAAGCCGGTGATTTTATGTCGCTGTGCAAGAATGCTGAACTGGCCTGCGAGGTCACGTTGCAGCCATTGCGTCGGTTTGAGCTGGATGCCGCTATTTTGTTCTCTGATATTCTCACGATCCCCGATGCGATGGGATTAGGGCTGTATTTTGAAACCGGTGAAGGTCCCCGTTTCCGAAACCCTATAACCTGTCGCGCCGACGTAGAAAAAATTGGGATCCCGGATCCGGAAGGTGAATTGCAATACGTGATGAATGCCGTGCGCACCATTCGCCGGGAGCTAAAAGGAGAAGTACCGCTCATTGGTTTTTCCGGCAGCCCGTGGACGCTGGCCACCTATATGGTGGAAGGCGGAACCAGCAAAGCTTTTACCAAAATTAAAAAAATGGCCTTTGCCGAACCCCAGGCGCTGCACCTGCTGCTGGATAAGCTGGCCGAATCGGTGATCAGTTACCTGAATGCCCAGATTGCCGCAGGCGCCCAGTCAGTGATGATCTTTGACACCTGGGGAGGCGTGTTATCGCCGCGTGACTATCAGGAGTTTTCGTTGCAATACATGGCCAAAATTGTGGATGGCCTGACCCGGGAGGCTGACGGGCGCCGGGTGCCGGTGACCCTGTTTACCAAAAACGGCGGTCAGTGGTTGGAGTCTATCGCCGACACCGGCTGTGATGCGGTGGGCCTGGACTGGACCACTAACCTCGACGAGGCCCGGGCGCGTATCGGTGACCGGGTTGCCCTGCAGGGCAATATGGACCCTTCCATGCTGTATGCCTCGCCAGAACGTATTCGGGAAGAAGTGGCGACCATCCTGCAGCGGTATGGGAATGGCAGCGGGCACGTGTTTAATCTGGGCCATGGTATCCATCTGGATGTGCCGCCGGAGAATGCCGGCGTCTTTGTGAACGCAGTGCATGAGCTGAGCCGTCAGTATCACCAGGAATAATCCCCCCTGCTTATGAAAACCTGGCACTTGCTTCCGTTAGTGATATTTATTGGGGTCGCGGGTTACCAGTTTGGCTACTACCGCGCCAAGCTGGCAGACAGCCCGACGGCCCAGGCACCACTGGACGCGTTAACAGACAACACCATGGACGCGCTTGACGAGGCGCTGCCTCCGGTACCGGTGGTGGCGTCGGCGAGCGCCGCCCGCCCTGCTGATCATGCGCCGGTAGCGCCCGCCACCCATGCGGCACCGTTACCGCGCGAAGGCACGATTGACATTGTGCGGCGCATTGTGAAGGACAATCCCGACGCGGGTGAGATAGCCGTCCCGCTCAATGCAGAGGGCACCGAGTGGCAGGGCGCAGGGGAGGCCGATCTGACCACCCGCGGGCAGCTTGCAGAACTTTTCGCTGCGCATACGCTAAGCCGTCAGGTGGATTTCTATGCTATGCATTGTGAGCCCGACCGTTGCCTGCTAATTGGCGAAGCCAGCGGTCAGGCCGACCAGTGGCTGAGTCTGCTGGAAAGTCTGCAGGTGCAGCCGGCCTGGCCATTCAAAACCGGGCAAACATATACAACGCAGCATAATCTGCACACTGATTTTCTCACCGAGTTACGCCGCTAACTCCCGGGGGATGCTTATGCGTCCCGGGGCAGCCCTTTGGTGACAGCCCGGGTAAGCCGCTGCAACTGGCGGGGCTGTCCATCGCGCACGGCTTTTTGATGTTGCTCCAGTGCCCACTGAATGTGCGGGCGCACCAACGCGGACGCAGCGGGCAGCGCCTGTTGCAGCGCGCTGATCACGGCTGGCTCTGTGGGCGCATTACCCAGCGCAACCGCAATGTTGCGCTGCCATTTGTCGAAGCCTATCCGGCGAATAGGCGACCCTTCGGTGTGCTTAAGGAAGGTGGCTTCATCCCAGCTGAATAAGGTCAGTAACGATTGACCATGTAATGCCTGGCGGGGATGAAAATCGGATTCACGGGTAATCTCGGCATACCGGTTCCACGGGCAAATCAGCTGGCAGTCGTCACACCCGTAAATTCGGTTACCCATGGCCTTGCGGTAGACTTCCGGGATCTCGCCGTCATGCTCGATGGTTAAATAGGACAGGCATTTGCGGGCATCCACTGTGTACGGGGCCACAATGGCCTGGGTGGGACAGATAGTCATGCAGGCGGTGCAGCTGCCACACCCGTCGGCGACCGGTGTATCGGTGGGTAAGGGCAGGTTGATGAACAGCTCACCTAAGAAAAACCAGGAGCCGGCTTCTTTGGATAACGTGAGCGAGTGTTTACCGGTCCACCCCACTCCGGCTTGCTCGGCGATGGCGTGCTCCAGGACCGGGGCTGAGTCAACAAACGGCCGAAAAGCGGTGTCCGCCAGCGCAGCGCTGATTTTATCGCCCAGCTGTTTGAGACGTTTACGCAGCACCTTGTGGTAATCCCGGCCCAGCGCATACCGGCTGATGTACCCCAGACTGGCGTCGTTCAGGTTGCGGGCAAAGGAGGCATCCGGCGGCAGATAATCCATCCGCACGGAAATGACCCGCACCGTCCCCGGTACCAGCTCGGCAGGACGGGAGCGCTTAGTGCCGTGGGCCTGCATAAAGTGCATGTCGCCATGATAGCCGTTTTCCAGCCAGCGTTGCAGGTGCTGCTCATGGCGGCCTAAATCAATATCGCTTATGCCAACGTGCTGAAAACCTAGCGCCCGCCCCCAAGCCTTGATATCGTCTGTAAAACGTACTAAATCGACTGACTGTAAACTGGACATACGCTCATGCTAGATACTCAACTCACCACAAGTTTACCATACAAACTTTACCGCGCCGATCAGGTCCGGGAAAACGAGCAGGCTGCCGCCGAGCAAAGCGGGTGTGACATGTTTACGCTGATGCAGCGTGCCGGCAAAGCCGTGTTCAGCCAGTGTCAGGATTTGCTGCCCAATACTGATATTTTTCTGGTGCTGGTGGGGCAGGGCAATAATGCCGGCGACGGATATATCACCGCCACCCACGCCCGTCAGGCGGGCAAGCAGGTCTATGTCTGTGCAGTAGAGCCAGAACGGGAACTCAGCGGGGATGCCGGTGAGGCCCAGCGTCGCTGGCGCGCGACCGGCGGGGAAATACAGCCGTTCAGTAAAGCCGTGCTGGAGAAAGCAGAAGTGGTGGTGGATGCCTTGCTGGGCACCGGCCTGAACAGTTACATCCGCAATGAGTTTGCCGACATCATCGACACGGTGAATCGGTCAGGCAAACCGGTGGTCAGTGTGGATGTGCCATCCGGTCTGGATGCCAACACCGGGCAGTCGCTGGGGCGCTGTATTCAGGCCGATGTGACGGTGACCTTTGTGGGGATCAAGCCCGGACTCACCACCGGCGCGGGTAAACAGTCCTGTGGCAAGCTGGTATTCGATGATTTGGGTATTGGCAAGGCGTTCGGTCAGCTGGCGCGCCCCTGCGCCACCCTGCTGGATATGCAGCAGTTTAATGGCCTGGGCCCCCGGGATATCCATTCACACAAGGGCACCTATGGGCGCCTGCTCTGTGTGGGGGGCAACCGCGGCACCGCAGGCGCCATTCGCTTAAGCAGCGAAGCTGCCCTGCGCAGTGGGGCTGGCATGGTCAGAGTCTATGCGCACCAGGCCTCTACCGTGCAGGTGAGTGCCGGTCGCCCGGAGTTGATGGTGGCCGACCAGGATCTGGAAGGCGCGCTGGCGTGGGCCACCTGTGTGGTGATCGGGCCGGGGCTGGGCCAGGATGAGTGGGCGCAGGAGGCATTTGCTCTTACGCTGAAGCATTGTCAGGCTGAAAATAAGCCGGTGGTCATCGATGCCGATGCTCTGAATCTCCTCGGCCAGCAGGCCACTGCCTTCACGCTGGATGAATGTATCCTGACCCCGCACGCAGGGGAAGCGGCGCGGTTGCTCGGTGTGTCAGTAGAGGATGTGGAAAGCGAACGGTTTAACTATGCCCGTCAGTGCGCACAGCGCTTTCATGCTACCAGTGTGCTGAAGGGGGCGGGTACGCTGATTGATAATGAAGAGCAAACCTGGGTGTGTCGGCATGGCAACCCGGGTATGGCAACGGCGGGCAGTGGCGATGTGCTCAGCGGAATATTAGGCGCATTACTGGCGCAGGGACTACCGCGGGATATGGCCGCGAAATACGGGGTGACCCTGCATGCAAAAGCCGGTGACGAAGTGGCCCGGCTGTACGGACAACGTGGTATGATAGCCAGTGATTTGTTTGAAGCGGTACGCGCCCTGATTAATCAATAAAGTCCGCGCTGCCCCGGTAGTAGAGAATAACTGTCATGTCATATCCACACAGCACATTTTTCGCCGCCTGTGAAGACGATACCCGTGCGCTGGCCCGGGACCTTGCACAGGCGACGCAGGGCTTATTGCCGGCCTCAATGGTCATTTATCTTGACGGTGACCTTGGCGCCGGCAAAACTACCTTTAGTCGTCACTTTATTCAGACACTGGGCCACACGGGGGCGGTAAAAAGCCCAACCTACACCCTGGTTGAACCCTATGAACTGGATGCGCTCTCAGTGTATCACTTCGATTTGTACCGCCTGGCCGATCCGGAAGAGCTCGAATTCATGGGGATCAGGGATTACTTTACCGATAACACGCTGTGTCTGGTGGAGTGGGCGGAAAAGGGCGCAGGCTGCTTGGCATCCGCAGATTTAGTGATTAGTATAGCCATAGAAGGTGAGGGACGACGCTTTCAGGTGCAGGCCACCACCCTGCAAGGCAGCAAATGCCTGCAACACTGTAAGCGCATATAGTTCCACATTGGCCTGAAGGCGAGCATGAACAAAGCAAAAAGGCAAAGCATGATACGCGTATTGATTTCCATCAGCTGCCTGTGGCTGGTGAGTATAGCTGTGCATGCCGCACAAAATGCCATCGACGGCGTACGGGTGTGGCCATCGCCTGGCAGTACCCGGGTGGTCCTGGATCTTGAACAGGCGCCTGAGTTTACCTATTTTACGCTCTCCAACCCCGAGCGGCTGGTCATCGATCTGGCCAACACTGCCGACAGCGTGGATTTACCGGCCATTGATAACAGCGGCGAGTTAGTCCGCCGGGTACGCTATTCCACCCCGAAAAATAATCAGTCGGCCCGGGTGGTGATTGATATGACCCGACCGGCCTCGCCGAATTTGTTTGCCATGGCTCCCACCCAGCCCTACGGACACCGTCTGGTCATTGACCTGGAAGACACCGTGCAGGCTGCGGGGGGGCAGTCGTCAGAGGTGGTAAAAGACAGCCTGAGTAACCAGCGTGACCGCGATATTATTATTGCTATCGATGCCGGCCACGGCGGCGAAGATCCTGGCTCAATCGGCCCGGCGGGCACCTACGAAAAACACATTACCCTGAGCGTGGCGAAAAAACTGGAAGCCCGTATCAATCAGGAGCCGGGCATGCGGGCCATCATGACCCGGTCCGGTGATTACTATGTGTCACTGAATAAGCGTCCGGCGATAGCCCGGCAGCAGAAAGCCGATTTACTGGTGTCTATTCACGCTGACGCCTTTCATCAGCCGCAGCCACGGGGCGGCTCGGTGTGGGTATTGTCGACAGGCCGTGCAGATACCGAATTAGGCCGCTGGATGGAGCGAACCGAACAGCATTCCCAGTTGCTGGGCGGGGCGGCTGAAGTGATTACTGATAAAGCCAGTGAACGCTATCTGGCGGAGACCATCCTGGGGTTGTCGATGGATCACAGTATGGCCGCCAGCTACGATCTGAGTAACAAAGTTATTCAGGAACTCGGCAAGGTGACCAAAATGCATAAAAAGCGACCGCAGGCAGCCAGCCTGGCGGTGCTGACTGCTCCGGATATTCCGTCAATTCTGGTCGAAGTGGGGTTTATCTCCAACCCACAGGAAGAGAAAAACCTGAACTGGGCCGCCTACCGGGAACGACTGGCAAATTCTATTTTTGGCGCCGCCAAGCGCTATTTCCGCCAGGTCCCCCCCGATGGCACACTGTGGGCCGCGCAAAAAGAGCGCAACCGTACCCACAAAGTGCGCAGCGGCGAGTCTTTATCGCTGCTGGCACAACGCTATAACGTCAAGGTCAGCAGTATTAAAGAAGCCAATAACCTGCGCAATGATGTGGTTCAGATTGGTCAGGTGCTGACCATCCCCAGTACCTGATAACTCTCAGATAACGGAAAACGTCTTGCCAATACAACTCTTGCCGCCCCGGCTGGCCAATCAGATTGCCGCAGGGGAAGTGGTAGAACGTCCCGCCTCGGTGGTCAAGGAGCTGGTTGAAAACAGCCTGGACGCCGGTGCCAGTAAAATTGACATCGATATTGAAAAGGGCGGGCACAAGCGTATCCGGCTGCGCGATAACGGCTGCGGCATTGATAAGCAAGAGCTCGAGCTGGCGCTCAGTCGCCACGCCACCAGTAAAATAAGTACACTGGATGACCTGGAACAAATTCTTTCGCTGGGCTTTCGGGGCGAAGCACTGGCCAGTATCAGCTCGGTCAGTCGCCTGACGCTGACCTCTAAACCGGCGACCCAGGCGCAAGCCTGGCAGGCCCATTGCGAAGGGCGCGACATGGCCGTGCAGCTGAATCCGGTAGCACACCCCGATGGCACCACCATTGATGTGGCGGATCTGTTTTATAACACTCCCGCGCGGCGCAAATTCCTGCGCACCGAAAAAACCGAATTTCAGCATATTGATGACGTGATCCGGCGTATCGCGTTAAGCCATCCTGAAGTTACTTTTATTCTGCGGCATAACGACAAAATCGTACGCCGGTTTCTGGCCGTCGCCAATACGGATTATGCCGGGCGTATCGCCGCTGTCGCCGGCCAGAAGTTTGTCCGTAATGCGGTCTACTGCCACAGCGAATACCATGGCATCACGCTGGAAGCCTGGCTGGGAAACGAGCACGTGCTACGCAGCAGTACCGATTGCCAGTTCAGCTTTGTCAATGGCCGCGGGATGCGCGACAAACTGATTCTGCATGCGATCCGCCAGGCCTATGAATCCGCCTGGGGCACCGTTGAACAGCCCGCGTTTGTGGTATACCTGATCGTTCCCCCTGGCGAGGTAGACGTGAATGTGCATCCGGCTAAACACGAAGTCCGGTTTCAGCAGAGTCGCCTGGTGCACGACTTTATCAGCAAAACAGTGGCCGATGCCCTGCAGCCACAGACCGATCACGCCGCAGGCGGCGTTGCTGAACCCCAGGTGACCCATGATTATATACGCCCGCTGACACCCGTGGCCGAGACCACCCCCCGTACCAGGCCGTCGCCTGCCGCGACCACGGCCTACCCGGCAGCAGACCAGCGCCGTACCCTGTCATCGCCACCGCGACAGACAACCGATCGTCAGAGCCAGACTAACTATCAGCAGCTGATGACGCCAACGGGCGACACTCTGCAGGCACCTTCGGCCAGCCGCACGGCGCTGACAATCAGCCCGTCGGCCCGATTATATGCCCGGGATAATCAGGTCATTCTGATGCAGGTCCAGGATCTGGCCCGCCCCTGGCTCACTGAAACCCTCCACCGGGCCACCACCGCGCAGCCGCTGCTGATGCCGGTATCCATCACTGCGGCAGAGGTCGACGAAGGCACACTTGCGGCGTTGGCCGACGCCAATTTAATCGTGGACCGGGTGGCCGGTAAAGTGCGTTTACAGCAGGTGCCGGCAGGGACCCGTCACTGGCCCTGGCTGGCCTGGTTTGGGGCGCTGCTGGATGACCACGTCAGCAGTCAGGACGAGATTATTGCCACGCTGAGCAAGGCCGTTTCCGGCCAGGACGAGGCACTGCTGGCGTCAGTCTGGCAGTGGTTTGACGTGCAAGCGGTGGCGGATCAGTGGGAATGGATAACTGAGTTTGGTACAGTCCGCACTGCAGACGCGGTCTGTGCATTTATGGAACAAGACGATGGCTAGTGGCACAAAACATGCACCGCCCGTAGTGGCAATTATGGGGCCTACCGCCTCAGGTAAAACCGGACTGGCACTACAACTGGCCGAACAGGTCGATTGCGAAATTATCAGCGTCGACTCAGCGCTGGTGTATCGCGGCATGGACATTGGGACGGCAAAACCCAGCGCTGCTGAGCGGGCCGCAGTGCCGCACTGGCTGATCGACACATTGGACCCCGCAGAGTCGTATTCTGTGGCAGAGTTTGTCACTGACGCGGTGCGCTTAATTGAGGACATACACAGCCGTGGACGGCTGCCGGTGCTGGTGGGCGGCACAATGATGTACTTTAATGCCTTGATAAATGGAATTTCGCCATTACCTAAGTCTGACGAAGCAATTCGTGCGCAGATAGAAAAGGAATCCGAAGAGCGCGGTTGGCAGGCATTGCATGCGGAACTTTGTGACGTGGATACGGTCAGTGGGAACAGAATACATCCCAATGATCCGCAGCGCATCACCCGGGCACTGGAAGTGTTCCGCAGCACCGGTAAAACGCTGACAGCGTGGCAACAGGAAAAGGGGACGCAGTGTCCGTATGACATTGCCCAGTTTGTGATTGCCCCTGAAGAACGCGCGGTGCTACACCAGCGCATTGCCGAACGATTTGACCAGATGCTGGCAAATGGATTTATTGCGGAGGTGGAAAAACTTCGCGGCCGGGGTGATCTGCATGAGGATTTACCCTCTATACGCTCTGTGGGGTATCGACAGGCCTGGCAGTATCTGGACGGGCAAATTAGCTATGAGGAAATGCGTGAGCGAGGTATTATTGCCACCCGCCAATTAGCCAAGCGGCAGTTAACCTGGCTGCGTGGATGGCAAGGGGCAACCTGGCTTGACACATTTGCTAAAGATAATTTGACTAAAATTACAGCAAAAGTCACACTTTTATATAAACAGTGTGATATATATTAGACGCGCGGTAGCAAGCAGCATTGTTAGTTACTGAAATAATAAAAACTAAGGATTTCAAATGGCTAAAGGGCAATCATTACAAGACCCATTTTTAAATGCGTTACGAAAGGAACGTATTCCTGTGTCTATCTACCTGGTTAACGGAATAAAACTTCAGGGTCAGGTAGAATCATTTGACCAGTTTGTGATTCTGTTGAAAAACACAGTAAGCCAGATGGTATATAAGCATGCCATCTCTACGGTTGTCCCAGCCAGAGCAATTACGATGCCGAGCGCTACCCAAGGAGATACAGAAAATACTAAAAGTGAATAAACAGAAAGGTACACAGCTTGTTTGACCGTTATGAGGCCGGTGAACAGGCGATACTCGTTCATGTAAATTTTACTGACGAAAACAGTAAAGAAGATCTGGCAGAACTCGAACTGCTGGTATCTTCTGCGGGGGTGAATGCGGTGGATGTGCTGACCACATCACGCAACGCCCCGCAGGCTAAGTATTTCGTTGGTTCCGGAAAAGCTGAAGAAATTGCAGCGGCAGTCAAAGCACATGATGCCAATGTAGTGATCTTCAATCATTCATTGTCGCCGTCACAAGAGCGTAACCTCGAATCTGTGTGTAAATGCCGGGTACTGGATCGCACCGGTCTTATCCTGGACATCTTTGCGCAACGCGCCCGCACCCACGAGGGTAAACTGCAGGTGGAACTCGCTCAGTTACGGCATATTTCTACCCGCCTGATCCGCGGCTGGACCCACCTTGAGAGACAGAAAGGCGGCATCGGGCTACGTGGTCCGGGCGAAACCCAGCTGGAAACTGACCGGCGCTTACTGCGCGGGCGGATTAAGTCGATTCTGCGACGGTTAGAAAAAGTGCAGCGCCAGCGTGAGCAGGGCCGCCGGTCGCGGAAGCGGGCAGAGATCCCTACCGTTTCACTGGTGGGGTACACCAACGCCGGTAAGTCGACTCTGTTCAACACGATTACCAATGCCCATGTCTACGCCGCCGACCAGCTCTTTGCCACCCTGGATCCCACGTTGCGCAAGCTGGAATTGCAGGACGTCGGGCCGGCCATCCTGGCCGACACGGTGGGCTTTATCCGACACCTGCCCCATGATCTGGTGGCAGCGTTTAAAGCCACGCTGCAGGAAACCCAGGAAGCCGACCTGTTACTGCACGTGGTGGATGTCGCCGATGCCGGTTACCGTGAAACCATGGACGAAGTAAACGACGTACTGGATGAAATTGAGGCAGGTGACATACAACAACTCGTTATCTGTAATAAAATTGATAAACTTGAAGACGTTGCACCGCGTATAGACAGGAACGAAGACGGGGTACCGATTCGTGTGTGGTTATCTGCCCAGACCGGCGAAGGGACCGAATTGCTAAGCGAGGCGTTAACAGAATGTCTGGCACAAAGCATGGTAAGCTATACGCTGCGGATACCGCCTGCTCAGAGCAACCTGATTGGGGTGCTGTATGAGCTCAATTGTATCTCTAACGAATCCTATGACGACGATGGCGACTGGGTTGTAGATGTACGCATGCCAACTGCAGACTGGAACCGTCTGGAAAAAAGGCTTGATGAAGGTTTGTCGAACTTTGTGGTACGTCACTGATTGCTATACATTACGGATAATGCAAAGACGTAGCAGCTTCGATAAGAAGAATTATTAATCATTTATGGAGTATCAGCATGGCTTGGAATGAGCCGGGTGGCAATAATAATGACCCCTGGAAGAACCGTGGTGGTCGCGATCAGGGGCCCCCGGATTTGGACGACGTGTTCAAAAATCTCTTCGGTAAATTCGGCAAAAAGGGTGGCAATGGCGGCTCAGGTAAAAACCTGGGTGGCATTGGCGCAGGTATACTGGTGGGCCTGTTGGTCATTATCTGGTTTATCAGTGGCTTTTACACCATCCGTGAGGCCGAGCGTGGCGTAGTCCTGCGCTTTGGTGATTACCACGAGCAGGTTGAGCCCGGCCTGCGCTGGGCACCCACGTTTGTGGATTCGGTTATTCCGGTAGACGTACAGTCTATCCGTGATCAGTCCTCGTCCGGCTCAATGCTGACCGAAGACGAAAACGTGGTTCAGGTTCAAATGGAGATGCAATACCGTATTGTGGATCCGTACCGCTGGACGTTTGCCGTTGAAAACCCTGAAACCAGTCTGAGTCAGGCGCTCGACAGTGCCATTCGTTACGTGGTTGGTCACTCGACCATGGACGATGTGCTTACCGATGGCCGTGAAGTCACCCGCCAGCGTGTGTGGGAAGAATTGCAGGCCATTCTGGAGCCATACAACATGGGCGTATCTATTGTCGATATGAACTTCCGTGATGCCCGGCCACCGGATCAGGTAAAAGACGCCTTCGATGATGCCATTGCCGCACAGGAAGATGAGCAGCGTTTCATTCGTGAAGCCGAAGCCTATGCCCGGGAAATTGAGCCTCGCGCCCGTGGTCAGGTTAACCGGATGAACGAAGAAGCACAGGCCTATAAAGAGCGTGTCATTTTAGAAGCGCAGGGTGAAGTGGCCCGTTTCTCTGAGCTGCTACCCCAGTACGAGCGTGCACCGACGGTGACCCGTGAGCGGATTTACCTGGAAACCATGGAAGAAGTATTCAGTAACACCAGCAAGATCATGGTGGACAGCCAGAATGGCAACAGCATGATGTATTTACCTCTGGATAAGATTATGGAGCGCCAGTCGGGCAGCTCAACCCGCACTAACCGGAACTCACTGGAGGGGCTTCAGAATCAGGGCAATGACAATATGCAGCGCAACCGTAACTCCAATCCATCACCGGGTTTACGCGGTGGCAGTTCACGGGAAGGGAGATAATAACGCATGAAAAATCTATCGATTATTATCCTGGTTATTCTGGCCGTACTGGCCTCCGGCTCACTGTTTCAGGTGAGAGAGGGTGAGCGCGCCATTGTCATTCAGTTTGGTAAAGTTCAGCGCGATGATGCCACCGGGGAAACCGTGGTGTTTGAGCCTGGTCTGCATTTTAAGATCCCGTTTATCGATTCGGTTAAAAAGTTACCCGCCCGCATCCAGACCCTGGATGACCAGGCTGACCGCTTCGTTACCGCGGAGAAAAAAGACCTGATTGTTGATTCCTATGTGAAATGGCGCATTGAAGACTTTGCGACTTATTATCTGTCTACCGGCGGGAATAAGTTGCAGGCCGAAGCGCTGTTAAAGCAAAAGGTCAACAACGGACTGCGTTCTGAGTTTGGTACCCGGACAATTTCGCAGATTGTCTCCGGGGAGCGGACCGCGCTGATGGACCAGGCAATGAAGCAGGCATCGACCTCGTCAAACGAGCTGGGTATTGCAATTGTGGATGTGCGGGTGAAGCAAATTAACCTGCCCACCGAAGTGAGCAACTCCATCTTCCAGCGTATGCGTGCTGAACGTGCTGCCGTGGCCAGAGAGCACCGCTCTGAGGGTCAGGAACAGGCTGAAGTTATTCGTGCCGACATTGACGCCAAAGTCACGGTTATGCTGGCTGACGCTGAACGTAACTTACGTCAGGTGCGCGGTGAAGGGGATGCACTGGCAGCTGAAATCTACGCCGATGCGTATTCGCAAAATGCCGACTTCTATAGCTTCCTGCGCAGCATGGATGCCTATAAACAAAGCTTTAGCAGCAAGCAGGACATTCTGGTGGTTGAGCCGGACAGTGAGTTCTTCCGCTTTATGAATGCCAAAGGCGGGCGTTCAGACCAGTAAGTGACTGCCTCACCCCCTGTGATAAAAAGCCGGTGTAAACCGGCTTTTTTATGGCCGTAAGCCCGTTGCATGGCTGCTGACTTAGCCTGCGGGGTGCAGCGCACCAGCGCCATTTTTCTGCCCGGCAGGTACCACCGCACCGTGCGGCGGTTAACGCTGTTTACCTTTGCTTTACATCCACCGTCGAATAATTCGGCGTCCGACTGCAAAAAAGCGCCAGAATCAGGTAGAATTGCGCCGCTTAAGTAGTTAGATCCGGTTTCCGTGCAGCGCATTCGGTGACCTGCACTGGTCAGGGCGAACCTTGCCCGTATTCTTAAGACCAGCTTGCAAACCGGATCTGTTAACCACAGAGAGAAAGATTTGGCTTCTGAAAATGTAAACACAGAAGACAGGCCCCAGGATACCCAGCAGGGTGGGCTGTTTTCACGCTTTTTAGCCACCGTTGAGTGGCTGGGTAACCTGTTACCGCACCCGGTTACCCTGTTCGCAATGTTATCTGTATTTATTGTGTTGCTCAGTGGTGTACTGGGTTATTTCGATATCGCCGTGGCCGATCCCCGTCCGGAAGGCGCGAAAGGACGTGATGCCGATGGCATGATTGAAGTTATCTCGCTGATGAGTGCCGAGGGCCTGCAGCGCATCGTGACCGGGCTGGTCACCAACTTTACCGGCTTCGCGCCACTGGGCACGGTACTGGTCGCCCTGCTGGGTGTGTCGGTCGCGGAACACTCAGGCTTATTGTCAGCCGCGATGCGGGCGCTGGTGATGAACGCCTCAAAGCGGGTGGTGACCTTTGCGATTGTCTTTGCCGGTATTGTGTCTAATACCGCCTCAGAATTAGGCTATGTGGTATTAATTCCGCTGGCCGCCATGATATTTCATTCGCTGGGCCGGCACCCGCTGGCAGGCCTGGCAGCGGCGTTTGCCGGTGTCTCCGCCGGTTACAGTGCGAATCTGCTGCTCGGCACCGTCGACCCTCTGCTATCGGGGATCACCGAGGCCGCCGCCCATATGATCGATCCAGACTACAGTGTGGGTCCGGAAGTTAACTGGTACTTCATGTTTATCAGTACCTTTGTGGTGGCCACCATGGGCGCCCTGGTGACCGAAAAAATTGTTGAGCCGCGGCTGGGCAAATTCAATGAAGACGATGCCTCAGTAGAACTGGAAAAGCAGTCAATGGAAGCGCCCACGGCGCAGGAGAAGAAAGCGCTGAAAATGGCCGGGCTGTCTTTCGTCGCCGTCTGCGCGGTACTGGCGCTGACGGTAGTGCCTGAGAATGGCATCCTGCGTCACCCGGAAACCGGCGAGGTGGCGGGGTCGCCGTTCCTGAAAGGCATCGTGGCCTTCATTTTTATCACCTTTGCCATTCCGGGTTTTGTATATGGCCGGGTGGCCGGTACCATGAAGAACGACCGTGACATTATTGATGCAATGTCCAAAAGCATGGGAGCCATGGGGCTGTATATCACCCTGGTGTTCTTCGCGGCACAGTTTGTGGCGTTCTTTAAATGGACTAACCTTGGCACCGTGCTGGCGGTAAAAGGGGCGGCAATGTTGCAGGCTGTCGGGCTGGACGGCCCATCGGTGTTTATCCTGTTCATTCTGATGTGTGGGGTGGTTAACCTGTCGCTGGGCAGTGCCTCAGCACAATGGGCGGTGACGGCGCCGATTTTCGTGCCCATGCTGATGCTGATTGGTTATGCGCCGGAGGTAATTCAGGCCGCGTACCGCATTGGTGACTCGGTGACTAACGTTATTTCACCCATGATGAGCTATTTCGGACTGATACTGGCCATGGCGGCACGGTATAAAAAGGATCTGGGCATGGGGACGCTCATCGCCATGATGCTGCCGTATTCGATGGTCTTTATCCTGGGCTGGTCATTGTTGTTTTTCACCTGGGTCTTTGTGCTCGGTATGCCGGTTGGCCCGGGTGCAGCAACCTATTACCAACCCTGATGCAGCCTGCAGGCTAATGCCAGTCAGCGATGCTGACTGGCATTCAAGGCCGCCCGCATACGCGTTGCAATCTTACGGTTGCAGCGCGCAAGGCGGGTCAGTCCCTGCTCCCCGCCACCTGCGCCTGCTCTCCATTAACAGGGTACTTCAGTTACACTGCGTGCACGCGTAACCTTTCACTCCCGCCAACCCTGTACAGCCTTATTCACGCTAAGCCGTGGTTGAACTACTCTGTGGGCCCGGGGCCTCAAGCCGCTGCCGCGCTTATACGCACCACCTGACGAATGCACTACGGCTATATTCCTAAATAGGTAAAAACTTAATCGATTAAGAATAGTTTGCTATTTAGGGTAATCGTTTACCCTGCCGGCATTTTTCTATGTTAATGTTTTGTTATGCGCTGGTTGCTACGCGCAAGCCGAAGCCGATCAGTTAACAGATATACAGTGAAGAGGAAGATTATGAGACAACAATCAGGCAGTAGCAGACCTTGGTTATACGCTGCACTTACTCCGGTTATCTGGCTGGCTGCGGGGAGTAGCGTAAGCGCTGAAAGCTATACGCTATCGTCACCTAACAAGGCAATTGATGTGACACTGAATGTCACCAAGGAGGTGTCGTATGCGGTGTCAATGGACAACCAGACACTGCTCCAGCCTTCCAAAATTGACTTTATCACCCAAAGCCATGGCTCACTAACGGGCTTACGTATCGCGTCGGTTAATGAACGCACCGTAACGCAAACATTAACCCCTGAAGTGAGGGTGAAATCTGCCCGTATCGAAGACAACTATAACGAGCTCAGCGTCGATTTTGAAAGCGGGGTGTCTGTTACTTTCAGAGCTTACAACGACGGCGTCGCCTATCAGTTCAGCACCAATTGGGAAAGCCCGGTGACGGTGACATCTGAAGTCGCTGAGTTTAATTTTCCTGCCGGCGCCGATGTATATTTGCCCGAAGAAGAGAGCCTGTACTCGCATAATGAGCGCAGTTACATTTACCAGCCGGTAAGTGAGGTAGGTACGCAAACTCTGGCCAGTACACCGGCCCTGATTACTACCAGTGCCGGCAGCGTGCTCATTACGGAAACGGCACTGCGAGATTACCCTGGTCTGTGGTTAACCGGGAATGGCAAACACGGCTTTACTGGTACATTTGCCAATGTACCCACGGCGGTCGAAAAAGGCCAGGCCCCCTGGGAAGACAGAAATCAGCCGGTTACCGCACGCGCCGACTTCATGGCTAAAACTGACGGCACCCGCGCGTATCCCTGGCGGGTACTGGCGATTGCAAAAAACGACGCCGACTTGCTGACTAATCAGCTGACATACCAATTGGCCATTCCCTCGAAAATTGCAGATACCAGCTGGATCAAACCGGGGAAGGTGGCATGGGACTGGTTTAATGCAAACAATATTCACGGCGTAGATTTTAAAGCCGGGCTGAATACCGAGACTTACAAATATTACATCGATTTTGCAGCTGATTACGGTATCGAGTATGTGATCCTGGATGAGGGCTGGTATCCGCTCGGAGACCTGATGGGCTCGGTGGAAGGCTTTGATGTGCCGGAAGTGATCCGCTACGCGAAGAGCAAAGATGTGGGCATCATTTTATGGACCACCTGGCTGACACTGGAGCAACAGTTTGATGAGGCCATGGACCGTTTTGCTGAGCTGGGTGCAGTGGGGATCAAACCTGACTTTTTCCAGCGGGATGATCAGGAAATGGTTAACTTTTACTGGAAAATCGCACGGGAGGCGGCAAAGCGTAACCTGTTGGTCGATTTTCATGGCTCCTACAAGCCGGCAGGGCTTCGCCGGACCTACCCAAACGTGCTCAGCCGAGAAGGTGTAAAAGGTCTGGAGTGGAATAAATGGAGTGAAGACAGCACGCCGGAACACAATACCACGTTACCTTTTATCCGGATGGTAGCAGGTCCGATGGATTATACACCTGGGGCTATGTCGAATGCGGTGGGTCCGGCGGCTTATGACAAAATTGAATACAGCGGCAAAGACCAAAACCACAAGGACTTCACGGTTCGGTTCAATCGTCCTATGAGTCAAACCACGCGGGTGCATCAAATGGCCATGTTCACTGTATTCGAAAGTCCGTTGCAGATGATGGCAGATACGCCAACGCGTTACAGAGAAGAATCAGAAAGTGCGACCTTTATCGCCAAAGTGCCGACGGTCTGGGATGAGACAATTCCGTTGCATGGTAAGGTGGGGGACTACGTGGCGGTAGCGCGTCGTTCTGGTAACAGCTGGTTTGTGGGCGCGATGACAGATGAAAATGCCCGGGAGCTGCCTCTGGATCTGTCGTTTTTGCCTGAGGGTGAATTCGAGATGACGGTTTTTCAGGATGGGATCAATGCGGATCGCTGGGCAGAAGATTATAAAGTCCTGCAAAAAACGGTTACCGCTGACACCAGGCTGCGTATGAAGATGGAAGCAGGGGGAGGTTACACCGCAAGAATAACCCCCGTTGTGAATTAACCTCTTCAGGGTCAGCACTCAACCCTGCTGATAGCTTCAAAAAAGTCCGTCGCCACGGACTTTTTTTATCTGAGCCCGGCGACAATGAGCAGTAACCTGGCCCCGACAGATGAACAATAATTAAAGCCAGGGACGATCAAAAGCATCCAGTATTCAGTATACTAACGCTTACGTTTCTCATACTGATTTATCACCACAGGCAATTATGAAGTATCAAGGCAGTCCCAATTTCACCCACGCACAAGCCGATAAGCTGGGCGTGCTGATCACTAATCTGGGGACGCCCGAAAGCCCCACCAAAGCAGCCCTCAAACCCTATTTGCGTGAGTTCCTGTCGGACCCTCGCGTGGTTGAAGT
>JBPEWW010000317.1:0-8698 GCA_052032275.1 Alteromonas sp.
GTGTTGTAGACCTCTTCAATAGACGTTACCTTGGCCGGCTGTGACTCAATCAGCAAACTGGCCTTGGCCCGGTACTGCGGCGTCATCCGGGAGGCGATAATCGCCATCAGGACAGTACACAGTACCGCCAGGATAATGATACGCCCGGCATACCGCTTAAATACCTGCCAGTAGTGGGCAAAATCAATGGTTTCTTCGTCCAGTAACGCAGACTGGCGCGGCTCCCGCATGTTGCTCGCCATAGCATGTCCTTCAGTTGCAAAGCGGTTCGGCCGGGATTACCACCGGCCGGCTAGAAAAACCGCTGAGGAATGGTGATTACATCACCGGGTTGAATTGGTGCGCTGACGTTAACCTCTAACGACACGGTCCGGTCATCGCGCTCACGCACAATTTGAATGTCATCCTGCTCTGCCCGCTCGGTGTAGCCGCCGGCCAGTGCCACCGCCTTGTTCACGGACAACCCGGGCTGATAGGGATAGCCGCCCGGCTGTTTCACTTCACCATCAATAAAGAAAGGCCGGTATTCGACGATGGTCACCGCCACCGACGGGTTGACCAGGTAATCGCCTTTTAAGCCGGTATAAATTAACTGCTCCACCTCCGATAAGGTCATGCCTACCAGCTTTAGCTCGCCCAGAAACGGATAATTAATGACACCGATATCCGGCAGACGTGACTCCACGGAGAGCGATTCCTCGCCAAACACCGTAATTTGTATCTTGTCCCCCACCCCCAGCTGATAACTGTGCATGCCGGCAGGTGCAGATCCAGCCAGGGCCGGCAGAGCAAACAGGCTGCCGACAATCAGGCCACACCAGGCAAGCCAGCGACGCCGTGCCTGGCTCATAAGGTAACCCTGGTGGTAATACCGACCACGTTGCGATCGAAACTCACTGCCTCGCGGGTACTGTCACGCTGACTGAACTCATAAAATACCCCGAGCTGCAGCCAGCGACGGAACTGGTAGTCGGCAGCCAGCTGGGCCCGGGTCACATCGTCATTCCGGGGCGTGGTTATTGCAGCGCCTTCGTAGTCATTCTGCTCATGGGCCAGCGCAATAGTGGTCGAAAACCGGGTGAGCCAGGCGTGTTGCCAGCGCACACGATAATCCTGACTGCGGATATAATCCCCTTCGCCATTGGTTTCCCGGGTATCGGCACCGGTAGCCAGGGTGATTTCAGAGTAGGTGCGTGGCTGCCAGGTCAGTCCGGCTTCCCAGTCAACACCTTCAAAGGCCTCCCGGTCTGGCGCATCGAAGGTTTTTTGTTGATAGCCGATCTTGGCGAACCCCGTGGTCGCCGCGGTGGACTCCCAGGTAACGCCGGCCAACACCCGATCCTCCTGGTTATCCAGCGGACTCTGCGGGTTCGCCGCCACGTCATAATCGATTTGCTGATGGGATGCATCCAGGACCAGGTGGGTGCGTCCGGCAAGACGATAAAAAAACTGTCCGCCGACAGTGGTGGCGCTTCTGTCGCGAATCAGATACGTCTGTGCGTCATTGTCGTAATCCAGCTCTTCATAGCCTGCCCGCAGTTCAAGGCGGCCCGGTGAAGACACGGCACCAAATTCGTAGGTTGCTGTTACTGCGGGCCTTTTAAAGGTATCCACCTGGGTTAACTGATTACCGAAGCCACTGGAAAATTGGCGTCCGCGCTGGTCGTGGCCATCTTCAAATGCCAGCTTGGTGGTGAACCGGTTACGCCGATCCATGTCAAAGCGGCCCGCGAGGTGGACAAAATGGTCAGTATAGTTATCCTCCGGGCTGGAGAAGTAGTCGCCCCGTTCGCCACGATAAACCAGTTCAAACTCATTGCTGCCCACACCGCTGACCGCCTTGAGTTGCGGTGCGATGATCCCCACCCAGCTGGTAATATGCGCACTGTCCTCACTGGCGTAGGTCACATTATCGATGTACAGCATGTCGGCAGACAGCGACGGGATCAGGTCAAAACCCTGCATTTCAATACGCCCCGCTTCCTGTGCCAGTACTGGCGCACCGGTGCCCAGACAACAAAGGGCTGCGAGACCGGAAATCCTATAAAACATATTGAATCCACATCAAAAGTAAAAATTGCAGCTTACCGTTTCTGCACCGCCAGCGCAGCTATTAACGCGCGTTTGAGCCGTGCCGGACTGTGTATTTCACTCCCTTTCACGGGAATCTGTGTAAATCCTTCATGCTAATTGTGTGCCACCAGACTGACTGTCAATGCTGTACAAAATGCAGACAACAGCGCTAAACGCGATCTTCGCCAGGCCTGCTCAACTTTCGTACTGCTGTACTAACTGGTTGTGAAACTGAAAAAAAATTAATAAACCAGCCACGCGCCACAGGGCCGTCTACAGCCCGGTGCGGCAACGACGCCCGGGCAGCTGGAAAAGGTTGGAATACAAGTTGCTACTACTTTTTTGAGCAACAGATCCCGGATGTGTGTTGTTGTGAAGGGTCACAACCCCGCTGGTCTTCTGGTTTTTTACTCGGAGCGAAACCACCATGAAATTTAACTTACTGCAAAGCCAGCTACTCACCGGTAATGCGTCGTCAAGGGGCGAGCGTGCAGGTGTAACCGGCCATTATCAAAGCAGTTTTTCTACTATCTACCGGTTAATAGATGTGGCATTTATTACTCTGTGCTTTTACGGCGCGGCCTATATTTACGGGTTAGAGGTTACCGCTACCGGCCTTATTCTGCTGTTCACCCACGTGGTGTGTTTTCAGCTGGGTGCAGAAGCACTGGGCTTATACCGTTCCTGGCGTAGCAATAATACGACATCGCTGTTGCGGTGTGCGGCCATCTGCTGGTTAACCAGCTGCCTGGTCACCCTCACGGTGGGCTACTTTTTTGCCCACAGCCTGACCTTATCGCCTGCCATGGTGATGGTCTGGTTTGGCACCTCCTTTATTTTCCTGCTGAGCTGGCGCATGGCCATGCGACTGGTGATGTTTAAGGTACGTAAGAGCGGCATGAATACCCGTTCCGCCATTGTGATTGGGGCAACCCAGGTGGGCCACAATATGGCCACGCAGATGATGGAAAATGATCACCTGGGGATCAAGTTCATGGGTATGTATGACGACCGTCCCCACGACCGGCTGGCGCACGAGTTCCAGGATCAGGTAAACGGCAGCATCGATGAAGCGGTAGAGCTGGCGAAACAACGTCAGGTGGATTATATCTACATTGCGCTGCCCACCTCCGCGGAAGCCCGCATTAAACAAATCCTGGAGAAGTGCAGCGACACCACGGCCAACGTGTACCTTATCCCTAACTTCTTCATGTACACGCTGCTTAACTCGCGCTGGCAGAGTATTGGCAACCTGCAGGCACTGAGCGTCTATGACACTCCCTTCCAGGGCGTTAACAATGTGCTTAAGCGTATTGAGGACATTATTCTAAGCGTGATCATTCTGTGTATGCTGGCGATCCCCATGCTGGCTATCGCGGCGGCAGTCCGCTACACCTCACCGGGTCCGGCAATCTTTAAGCAAAAACGCTACGGACTGGATGGCAAAGAGATCACGGTATACAAGTTCCGCTCTATGTCTACCCAGGACAATGGCAGCACCGTGAAGCAGGCCACTAAAAACGACCCCCGGGTTACCCCTTTGGGCGCCTTTTTGCGTCGCACCTCACTGGACGAGCTGCCGCAGTTTATTAATGTGCTGCAGGGGCGAATGTCCATTGTGGGGCCCCGTCCGCACGCCGTCGCGCACAACGAGGAGTACCGTAAGTTAATTACCGGTTATATGCTGCGGCATAAAATTCGCCCGGGTATTACCGGCTGGGCGCAGGTGAATGGCCTGCGTGGTGAAACCGAAACCGTCAACAAAATGATGCAACGGGTAGAGTATGATTTGGATTACATGCACCGCTGGTCAGTCTGGTTTGATCTGAAAATTATCCTGCTTACCGTGGTCGGCGGCTTCGCGGGTAAAAACGCTTACTAATAAACGCTTGCCCCGCTGCACCGCCAGCGGGGTTTGCTTTTCTGCAGCTCTACCGGCAGCCCCTCACCCGCCGCACTGCCCCGCCTGCCCTCACTAATCTGCTCTGCACACCGGCGTGACTTCGCCCGACACTGAGACTGTGGTTAATTCAGGGTGGGCAGCGGGAGCAAGGGCGATATAATTTCCCCTACCCGCCGAAATAGCTGCATGCGGGTGGTGCCGCCGCGCCATACCAGACCAATTTCACGGTAGGCGTTGTCTTCAGCACTGAAGGCTTTCAGCGCGGTATTCGACAGTATGTGCTGGTTTAGCGCCAGTTCCGGCAAAAAAGTATACCCCAGTTTACTGTTAGCCAGCTGCACCAGGGTATACAGACTGCTGGCAGCCAGGCTACTGACCTGCTCACTGTGGCGCAAATTACAGGCGCTGACGGCGTGTTCCGTCATGCAGTGCTCCTGTTGCAGCAGAAAGATACTGTTTTTGGGCAACGTGGTGATATCCAGCGGATCCGGCAGGGTATCGGCCAGCTCCTTGTGCGCAATCAGATGGAAGGGATCGTGGCCTAACACCATTTGCTTACAGCCTGGCGTCTCCATTGGCAGAGCCAGAATAAGCAAATCTAATTTGCCGTCATTTAACTCCTGTAACAGGTGCTCGGTGGTGTCCTCCTGCAGCTCAAGGGCAATCTCCGGCAGAAAGGTATTAAACGCGCCTATCATGCCCTCAAACAAAAACGGGGCAATGGTCGGAATAACCCCCAGTTTCAGCTTGCCGCGCTGCCAGTTACCGGCATTTTGCGCAAACTCCACCAGCTCACCGGCTTCCTGCAGCAACACCTTGCTGCGGGTAACCACCTCCAGACCCAGCGACGTGAACACGAAGGTTTTGTGTTCCCGCTCCAGTAACTGGCTGCCGAAATGTTCTTCCAGGTTCTGTATCGCCGTACTTAACGTTGACTGACTGACATTACAGCGCTGGGCAGCCCGGTGAAAATGCTGCTCCTGATGCAGGGTGACCAGATAATGTAAATGCTTGAGGTTGGGCCACTTCATAAAACGCTCTTCTAGATTAAAAATACCATTTTTAATCTACCACGAGCATTACAACGGGGGCAAGTCAGCCCGCTCTCCGGCGCTGTAACGGGCAGCACACGGCGGGGTGATGTCTTTTTCACCCATCGCCGCGGACACGCTTGTGTATCTGGCGGGCTTTACGCTAGTGTTAATGCATGAGGTGCGCTCCAACCCGCTAAGCAGACAGGATCACAAAAATGACCGGCCATTATCAGAATATACTTTGTGTGCTGTATGACACGCACAAGCAGGATGAAGTTGTTGCTCAGGCTATCCACATAGCCAAGAGTCATCAGGCCAGCCTGACGATCATGCTGGCACTGGAAACCCTGCCGCCGAACGCCAATATTGTCATGGAAAGCTTTTCCTACATTGATGCAGAACAATCGATGGACTCCGCCGCCGAGGCGTGGCTTAAGGCGCAGAGTGAAACCTGGAACAGCGATTATCCGGTTACCTGTGAGGCACGCTTTGGGCATCCCTTTATGGAGGTTATGAAGAAAATCATTCGTGACCAGCATGATCTGGTTATCAAGCTCTCCGAAACCACCATCATCGACCGCTTGTTTGGCAGTGATGATCTGCAGCTGCTGCGCAAGTGCCCGTGTCCGGTCTGGGTTGTACATCGCGGAAATGCCCGGCAATGCGCCAGTGTGGTTGCCGCACTCGACTTAAACTATCACTACCCGGAACACGAAATTTCGGTGCGTAAACAGCTTAACCTCGACATCTTACGCCACGCCACTGAGATTGCCCTGCTGGAGTTTGCACAGCTGCACATTGTGCATGTGTTTGACTCGGTGCCTGAGCACATTTTACGGGGCGAGTTTATCAGTGTGGACGAAGATACCATGCAACACGACCTTGCCAGTATCCATAGAGAGCGGGATGAAGAGCTGGACCGGCTGCTGGCAGAGCTGGATAAGGAACGCGAGGCCGGTGTGCTTGACTATTTACAGCCTCAGCGCCACCTGGTGCATGGTTATCCCCGCAAGGAGATTGCCGCGACCGCCACCTCACTGGCCGCAGACGTGGTGGTAATGGGCACGGTGGCCCGGCTTGGGGTGCCCGGCTACATTATGGGCGGCACCGCCGAAGAAACCATTCACCAGCTGCCTTGCGCTGTGGTCGGCCTCAAACCCGAAGGCTTTGTCACACCGATTAGCTTTGACGAATAGCGGCGCAGCGGGCTGTCAGACATAAAAAAACCGGGATACACCCGGTTTTTTTCGCTGCTGTGGCCGCTTACACGCCAAAAATACCTTTCAGTGAATAGAAGAAGATCACGGATAAGATAGCCCCGGCTGGCAGGGTGATGACCCACGACACCACGATGTTGCGCACAATACCCAGGTTCAGCGCCGACACCCCACGGGCAAGGCCGACACCGAGTACCGCTCCAACCAGCGTCTGGGTGGTTGAGATTGGCAGGCCGGTACCCGACGCAATCACCACGGTACAGGCTGCAGCCAGCTCGGCAGCAAAACCGCGGCTGGGAGTAAGATGGGTGATCCCCTGGCCGATGGTTTTAATCACCCGGTGTCCGAATAGCGCCAGACCGGCCACAATGCCCAGTCCACCCAGCGGCAGGATCCACCAGGCCAGGTCTGCACTGGCGTTAATTTCACCGCCTGAGCTCACCACGCTAACCACGGCGGCCAGTGGACCAATGGCATTGGCCACATCATTGGAACCGTGTGCAAAGGCCATACAACAGGCCGTCACGACCATCAGCAGGGCAAAGACTTTTTCAATGTTGGCGGTCTGAATATCGGCATTGTCGGAAGCGTTGAAGTTCATGCGGCCGATAAACCATTTCCCCAGAATACCCAGCCCTACAGCGATTGCTATGGCCAACAGATAACCGTTGGTGGCACTCAGTTCCATGCCGACATGTTTAAGCCCTTTCTTGATGGTGACCAGTGACATCACGAAACCAGCCAGCGCCATATAAAACGGCACGTAACGTTTGGCGTTCAGAAACGGCGTAGAGGTAGAAAAAATCAGCTTCTGCGCACTCATAAAGATGAGGTAGGCGATGATCCCGGACAGCGCCGGCGTGACCACCCAGCTGCCTACGATGCCTCCCACTTTACCCCAAGACACCGCATCCATACTGACGCCGGTGGCGGTAAAGCCAATGATGGCGCCAATGATGGAGTGGGTGGTCGATACCGGCCAGCCCAGGTAGGACGCCAGCGCCAGCCAGATCCCCGCGGCCAGCAGGGAGGCGATCATCCCCAGTACCAGGTATTCGGGCACCGCCGCAAAATACGTGGGATCGATTATCCCTTTACGGATGGTGGAGGTCACCTCTCCGCCCGCCAGATAGGCGCCGGCGAATTCGAAAATCATGGCAATCAGAATTGCCTGCTTGATGGTCAGGGCTTTCGAGCCCACCGAGGTCCCCATAGCATTGGCGACATCGTTGGCACCGATCCCCCAGGCCATAATAAAGCCCACACCGGCGGCGAGCAAAATCAGAATCAGGCCGTAGCTTTCTAAAAATTCCACGAATTATCGCTCCTGGTTTATACGCGATGCAGGATGGATATCGCCGCAGCATGCGACGTAGGACGGCACCAACAAGGGTGTACTAAGCGGTGTGATGACAAATTGTGTATTGGCATAGGCATAGCTTAAATTTTGCACTAATCTCTTCTTGGCTGCGGCGCATAATAACGTAATCGTTGCCGCAGCCATAGAGCTAATTAAACGAAAATTCCGAATTGAGATCGATCTTGCCGGTTGCTGGCCGTATTTAAAGCAATTTTTGCCCGTTTAACTCAGCAGGCCGGCAAATTAGGATAAAAGATCGAGCTTTTCCTGCATGGACTCCAGCGGCGTATGCCGCACATCCGTGCCCCGGGAGAGATAAACCACATACTCGCAGACATTTTTACAGCGATCACCAATACGCTCCAGCGAGCGCAGCGCCCACAGTACCTCCAGCCAGTCCTGCATATCCTCGGTGGCCTTTTGCATTTCGGAGGTGGTGAAGGTCAGCAGTTTTTTATATTCGCTGTCGATGCGGTTGTCCTGATCGTACACCGACAGGGCTGCACTTTCGTCCTGCCGGGCAAATGCATCGAACGTGCCTCGCATCATGGCGCCCACCCGCTCGCCTATCAGCAACATGCTGCTGGTGATCGTCTCAGAAGGTGGCAGCTTGTTTTTGGTCACCAGGCGGGCGATCCGCTCAATTTCATCGCCCATGCGCTCAATGTCGGTGATGGTTTTCGAAATGGTCATAATCAATCGCAGATCACTGGCGGTGGGGTGACGCTTGGCGATGATCCGCAAGCATTCCTCGTCAATCTGCATTTCCATGGAGTTGACCTTAAGGTCGTTCAGAATCACTTTTTCCGCCAGCCCGGCATTGTTCTGTTTGATTGCCTTCAGGGTATCGATTAGTTGTTGCTCCACTTCCCCGCCCATGGTCAGCACAGAATTACGCAGGTTTTCCAGCTCCATATTGAACTTGCCGGAAATGTGCGTGTTGATGGCAACCTGTCTCATGGTGTTCTCCCCTGCTGACCCTACCCGTAACGGCCGGTAATGTAATCTTCGGTTTGTTTTTTCTCAGGCATGGTGAATAAGGTGTCGCTGTCGGTATATTCAATCAGCCGTCCCTGATGTAAAAACGCGGTATAGTCTGATACCCGCGCGG
>JBPEWW010000318.1:0-17450 GCA_052032275.1 Alteromonas sp.
CCCTGTTCGTCAACGCGCTTAATCCCCTGCCCATGGGCTACATATCCGGTTTTGATTTGTTCAACGCCAAGTTTTTCATACAGCGCGAAGGCATCTTTCATCTGATTTTCGTAATTAGTGATGCCACCGGATGTTTCATGGTGACCAATCAGCTTCACGCCTTTTTGCGCCCCGTATTTTGCCAGCTTTTCAATATCGAAATCAGGGTAGCTTTCAGTAAAAGAAAACAATTCAGAGTTCTGGAACCAGTTACCATCCCAGCCCACGTTCCAGCCTTCCACCAGCACGCCATCAAACCCGTGTTCCGCGGCAAAATCCATGTATGCCATGGTATTTTCGGTGGTTGCGCCATGCTTGTCACCTGAGCCCCAGGTGTATTTCTGAATATGCATGCCCCACCAGATACCAATATATTTGCCCGGTGTGATCCAGTCTACCTCGCCTAATTTATTCGGTTCGTTCAGGTTTAAAGTGAGGAAAGAATTCAGCAGGCCTGGCGCGTCATCGGCAATTTGTACTGTACGCCAGGGAGTCGCAAATGATCCGGACTTGCGCACTTTAACACCGTCTGCGCGTGGCGCCAGGTTGGCTTCGAACCGTCCCAGATTCAAACGGGTCAGGCTCATGCCCGCGTAATCCACCAGTGCCGCTTCGTGAAACGCCAGGTGCACCCCACTGCCCAGCTTTACCGTCATAGGCGTGCTTGCTGTATACACCTCCTGCAGACCCGTTTCCCGGTACAGATATTCCTGACGTTCATAGCCCTGACCAGGGATCCAATAAGCGGTAGCCTTATGCGAATCAGCCACAGAAAACTCGGTGAACTCACGGGTGATGGCACGCGGGCCGTCTGCATTGACGTGATACCTGAAGCCAACCCCGTCATTGAATACCCGCATTTGCACATCGAAAAAATTGGTTTTGTCGTGCTGATCTGTGAACCGTACCGTCAGCTCATTGTAGTGGTTAAGAATTTCCCGTTGCTCCCCCCAGGGTTGCTGCCAGGTATTCTGGTGGGTATCCCGGTTAATCTCTTTCATGGTCAGGTGGCGCCACAGCGGTTTGGCTTCGGCAAAGCTAAAGCCGAGTTTGCCCGGCCGCAATATTTGCTCACCGTTATAGGTCAGCGCGTATGTCGCCTGCTCCTCAGTGTCTGATAAGGTCACGGTAATTTTTTTGTCAGGCGACGACACCTGTAAATCAGCCGCATGGCCGACCGTACTTAATGCTGCCAGCAGTAATAATGCAATACGCATAAAAGGCTCCTGTGAGTAAACGGAATAAACACGATTATTAATCCTACAAAACTTAATCGTTTAAGACAATGTTAATCAGTTGTATATTTTTATTGATTCCCGCTACGCAGCAGGTCCTGCCTGTAACTATCCTGGGGTACAGTTGTATCTGTACCCCACTCAGCTAGGCTAATGATGCAGCACATAGGGTGCTGTCGAAAAAACAAGGACTGTACAATGGAAATATTAGATACCAGGGAAGTGGCGGAAGTATCCGGCGCCTGTGCGGAGCATTGCTGGGGAGATATGAGCTGGGGCGCGTTCGCCGGCAGTGTGGTAGGTGGCGCCATTGGTGGGGCCGGAGGTGGGCCAATTGGCGCTTCTCTGGGTGCCATCGGCGGTGGCGCAAGCTACTTCTTTAGCAAAGCGTGGGACTAACCCTACATGCGTGAAGGGCACCTTATGTGCCCTTTTAATGACTACTGAAACGGAATGAATAAATGAACAAAGGCATATTGCTGCTTGGTTTTTTTTCCTGTGTCATCGCCGGCGGCCTGCTCATGTACGCACTGTCCCGATACTACCCGACGCTCACCGCGTGGCAGGAACTGCTGGGTTACCTGGCTATCGGCGCTGCGGTAGGCCTGGGTGTGTACAGGTTATGTGTAAAGCCCGCCCTAGCACGGCAAAAACAATCCTGAAAAAAACGTACCCCACGCAGTGGCTGCTGCACTATCAGCTGTCTGAATCCGAGCTGATGCGACTTGCTATGGCCCCGTCCTGATCACGGTATTTGGCATCCAGCCGGGCACTGTAAGGTTTTTCCGCAGGGCGTGACAACAGCTCAAAGCTAAGCGCCCCTATTTTCATCAGTGGCTTTAATGCCAGGGGTAATTTGCCGCTGTTAAAAAACTCCAGCACGATATTTCCTGACCAGCCCGGATCAATGCGGTGCGCGGTGACGTGCACCATCAACCCCAGCCGCGCCAGCGAAGAGCGGCCATCAAGCCAGCCGACAATATTGTCTGGCAACCTAACAGACTCATGGGTGATCGCCAGCGCCAGCTCGCCGGGATGTAAGAAAAACGACTTGTCTTCCGGCAGCACAATTTCATCGCTCATTACGGTTTCCAGTGCCTGTTGCACCTGGGCTTTCGGCCCGCTTAAGTCGATAAAGGGTGCCTGATGATCCTCAAACACCCGGAACTTGTTTCCCAGACGAATATCAACGGTGACCCCGCTGATCTGGTCATAGCTGGGCGCAGGCGTAATGCCAATCTTGCCTTCCTGTAGATATTCGTAAATGTCGCGATCGCTTAAGCGCATGTTTTTTCCTGCAACAAATGAGCCCTTAAAGGGCAGACATAATACAACTGAAACGGGCCGCGATACTACACCGGCTTAAAGCTTATGGGGTCACCTTTTACATGGTGTTCGTTATTGCTCGCCGGCTGGCTTAACGCCAGTTGCATGGAGAGCGCCCGCGCCGCTTCACAGAATGTTATGGTTAACGGGTCGTCCGGCTGGGCCGAAACCAAGGGTTCGCCACTGTCAGCGTAGGCACGCAGCCGGGTGGCCAGCGGTAGCGCGGCCAACAGCGGCAGGCCATAGCGGTCGGCCAGGGCCTCGCCACCGGCTTCACTGAAAATCGTGTCTTTGTAACCGCACGACGTGCACTCGTAATAGCTCATGTTTTCAATTAACCCCAGTACCGGAACATTTACCTTATTGAACATGGTAATGCCCTTCTGGGCGTCGGCTACCGCAAGATCCTGCGGCGTAGTCACGATCACTGCCCCGCACAGCGGCACTTGCTGGGCCATGGTTAACTGAATGTCACCGGTACCGGGCGGCATATCCACTATCAGGTAATCAAGCACCGGCCACAGCGTTTCGTCCAGCAATTGTTTCAGTGCGCGGCTGGCCATGGGACCGCGCCACACCGCCGCATCCTCCTGTGGCACCAGATAGCCTATGGAGTTGGCTACCAGCCCATAAGCCTCCAGCGGCTGCATATGTTTGTTATCGCTGCTGGAAGGCGAAGCGTCCGGGTTACCCAGCATGATGGGAATTGAAGGCCCGTAAATATCCGCGTCCAGAATACCGAC
Organism: Alteromonas sp.; assembly: GCA_052032275.1. Lineage (GTDB taxonomy): Bacteria > Pseudomonadota > Gammaproteobacteria > Enterobacterales > Alteromonadaceae > Alteromonas. The sequence goes on from JBPEWW010000318.1 coordinate 3,344, forward strand.
ACGCGCTCCTTCCTGCTGTAACGCCAGGGCCAGATTCACGGCGGTGGTGGACTTGCCTACCCCGCCTTTGCCCGAGGCCACGGCCACGATATTTTTGATATTGCGGATGGGCGACTGCTGGGTGCGGGCACTGTGAATATGCTGGGATAGGCTGACATCAACACGGTGTCCCTCAGCCTGTAGGGCATCTTCAACATAATGGGTAATAGAACGATGCTGACTGGTTGCACAAAATGGCAGTGTAATGTGTACGCGGTCTTTCTCCAGCGTGCACCATCGGCCGGTTTCTCCGGCCTCCAGACTGAAGTAGTCGGCCAGTGCCTGACTTGCGGCCAGTGTGATTTTGTCACCCTTACGGGAAAAAAACATAAAATGCCCTTATTTGCGACTTCATGATGAATTACGTAATGCAAAAATAGCCGTTTTCCGCTAGTATTTGCTCCCATTTTTCAACGCGAAGATTTAAGTTAACCGTCATTATGTCAGAAAACACTTTGTCCACCGCAGCGACAGGCGACACTAACCAGCGCCGTATTCTGGTGACCAGTGCGTTACCTTACGCGAACGGCTCTATTCACCTGGGGCATTTGCTAGAACACATCCAAACCGATATTTGGACGCGCTTCCAGCGTCTGCGTGGCAACGAGTGCTACAGTGTCTGTGCTGACGATGCCCACGGTACGCCGGTGATGCTTAAAGCGCAGGAGCTGGGCATTACGCCAGAAGAAATGGTGGCCAGAACCCGTGCCGAACACCACCAGGACCTGCTGGACTTTCATGTTGAGTATGACAACTATTATGTGACCCACTCGCCTGAAAACAAGGCTATTTGCGAAGAGATTTATCATCGCCTGGATGACGCCGGTTATATTTCCAAGCGGGTCATTAATCAATTATACGATCCGCAGAAGGAAATGTTCCTGCCCGATCGTTTTGTAAAGGGTACCTGCCCTAGCTGTGGTGCGGAAGATCAGAACGGCGACAGCTGTGATGTGTGCGGCGCCACCTACAGCCCGACGGAAGTGAAAAATCCCCGTAGCGTGGTGTCCGGAGCAACGCCGGTACTGAAAGAGTCCGAACATTTCTTTTTTGATTTGCCGCAGTTTGAAGGCATGTTGAAAGACTGGATCCGTTCAGGCGCATTACAGGAGGAAATGGCCAACAAACTGCAGGAATGGTTTGAAGAAGGCCTGCAACAGTGGGACATCAGTCGTGATGCGCCCTACTTCGGGTTTGAAATTCCCGGTGCACCGAATAAGTTTTTCTACGTGTGGGTAGATGCGCCGGTTGGCTATATGGCCAGCTTTAAAAACTATTGCGATCAGCACAACGTTGACTTTGACAGCTTCTGGAAAGCCGACTCAGACGCCGAGCTGTATCACTTTATTGGTAAAGACATCACCTATTTCCATTGTCTGTTCTGGCCTGCCATGCTGGAAGGGGCCGGCTACCGTAAGCCCACCGGTGTGAACATTCATGGTTTCGTTACAGTGAACGGGGCCAAGATGTCTAAGTCCCGCGGCACCTTCATCAAGGGCCGGACTTACCTGGATCACCTGAATCCTGAGTACCTGCGGTATTACTTTGCCTCCAAGCTGGGGGATGGCGTCACCGATATCGACCTGAATTTCACTGACTTCGCGCAGAAAGTAAACTCAGATCTGGTCGGTAAAGTGGTGAACATTGCCAGTCGCTGTGCGGGCTTTATTACCAAACGCTTTGACGGCAAGTTATCTGATAACATTCTTGAGCCGGCTTTACTTAAAGAATTTCAGGATGCCTCTGAGAGCATCGCAGACCTTTACGAGCGCCGCCGTTACCATCAGGCTATTCGCGAGATCATGACACTGGCAGATAAAGCGAACCAGTTCATTGATGCCAACGCGCCCTGGGTAACCATTAAAGAAGAAGGCAAAGAAGCCTTCACACATGATGTGTGCTCTATGGGGATCAACATGTTCCGCATGTTAGTGGTTTACCTGAAACCGGTACTGCCCATCCTGGCCGATAAAGCCGAAGCCTTCTTAAATGACAGCCTGACCTGGGCCTCTACGCAAACCGCGTTAACAGGTCACGCAATTAATAAGTTTAAGCCCATGATGCAACGGGTGGAAATGGAGAGAATAGACGCTATGGTAGACGCATCGAAAGAAAGCCTGGCAGCGGCTGAGCCTGCTATTAATCCGGACAGCCCGCTGGCGAAAGATCCCATCAGCCAAGAAATCACCTTTGATGATTTCGCCAAGGTAGACCTGCGTATTGCCCGCATTGCGAAAGCGGAACATGTGGAGGGTGCCGATAAGCTGTTACGCCTCGAGCTGGACTTAGGTGGTGAAACCCGTCAGGTGTTTGCTGGTATCAAGTCAGCGTATGCACCAGAAGCCCTGGAAGGTAAGCACACGGTCATGGTCGCTAACCTGGCACCCCGGAAAATGCGCTTTGGGTTATCTGAGGGTATGGTTCTGGCAGCCGGCCCCGGCGGTGAAGACTTGTATATTATGGAGCCCCACGAAGGCGCCAAACCCGGCATGCGGGTAAAATAACCGCAGCGTCAGCGGTCATCATAGAAAAATAGCGCCCTACGGCGCTATTTTTTTGCCTTTGGCAGAGCTAGCCCGCTTCGTGCCCCTCATTCCGGCGCATCCGGTTACTCCCCTGCATGCTGGCACCCACTGGCGCAAACTGCGGCTTCAGCTTTTTCATTTTCGGTTTAATGGCGGTCATAGGCATCACCCGTTTGCGCGCCAGGATCACATACACCGAACTGCACCAGGGCAGATAGCGCGACAGCCAGGCCTGCAGTTTGGGTTTATCGCGAAAGGTATAGTTTAAAAACAGCATGGAAAACAACACATGCCGTTGCTCAACAATTTCAAAGCCCAGCAGTTGCAACCAGTCTTTTATGCGCCCGCTGGTAAAAAACCGGGCATCGTGCAGCACATTGCCTCGCCTGAGCGGCAGATATTTACCCAGCCAGGTCAGGCTGAACGGATTAAACCCACTGATGATCACATAGCCATTTTGGGTAATCACCCGGTCTACTTCGCGGAGAATCTGATGAGGATCCTGCGCGAAATCCAGCTCGTGCGCCAGCAAAAAGCCATCGATGCTGTTTTCTGAAAAGGGCAGTGCGTGAGACCGTCCGAGTAACGTTGAGTGAGTACCGACGGTCGGTGTCAGGCTGATATGATGACGGATTGAGCAGGACGGCAGCGCCAGTTGCGCACTCAGGTGCCCGAGGCGCACGAAATGGTAACCAAACACACGCTGTGTAAGCTCATCACACACGTCTTCAATGGCGGTTTTTACCAGCCTGGAGGCCGGTAGCGCGTCCCAGCTTTGTGGGTAACGCGGCTGTTTATTCAGAAATGCGGATCTCATCTGGTCACTGTCTGATCCATTTAGTTGCCCTGCCGCTAACAAGTTTTTATAGTACCCCATTACACCCTTTTCACAAGCAGGTGCGCAATGACTAATCACACAATGCCACAGGCGCTGACGATCCACCCTATCCCGGCATTTACCGACAACTATATCTGGTGTTTGCACGATGGTACGAACGCAGTGGTTGTCGATCCGGGCGATGCTCAGCCCGTTTTGGCGTATCTAAATGCACACAGTCTGACGCTGGCAGCAATATTAATTACCCATCACCACCACGACCATACCGGCGGCATTGCACGGCTGGTATCGGCAAACCCGCAGGTGCCGGTGATTGGCCCGCGTGGCAATCATATCCGCGGCATCACGAAAAGCGTGGCGCAGGGCGACACCGTCCATCTGCCGGTCCTGTCACTCACCTTCTCTGTTATCGAAACACCGGGACATACCCTGGACCACATAGCATTTTACGGGCACGGCGCGCTGTTTTGCGGCGACACTTTGTTTGCTGCTGGCTGCGGACGCCTGTTCGAAGGCTCGCCGGAACAGATGTTGCATTCGCTGAACAAATTAAAGCGGTTGCCGGAGGACACCCACGTTTACTGCGCCCATGAATACACGCAGGCAAATGTGGCCTTTGCCAGGGAAGTCGATCCGGACAACCCGCAATTACAGGCTTACTCAGACTGGGCCGACACCCAGCGCGAGCAAGCGTTACCCACGCTCCCCAGCACCATGAAAACTCAGCTGGACGTGAACCCGTTTTTACGAAGCCACCGTGATGATATTCAGGCATCACTGGCTCGTCACTGGGGGCAAGCACCAACAAATGACATTGCCGCTTTTGCCGCTGTCAGACGCTGGAAAGATGAGTTTTGATGCAAAACAGGCGATAAATCCGTACAATGCGGGGTTTGCGATTTACAAAACGAGGTGTCTTCATAATGAAAACGCAGTTGTCCGTACTGACGTCACTGGTCGCAATTTCTATTCTTTCCGGCTGTCAGTTAACATCTGACCAAACCCAGTCTTCGTCTCAATCCACTATGCACCAGTCAACACCTTGTGAAGTCGGGCATACTGACATCCAGGATGCCAGCGATTGCGAAGTCGCTAAAGAAGGCGTGATTGAGGTGATCCATCCTGAAGAAGACATTGCTGCCGATGTTGAGGTAAAGGCCGCCGAGCAGGCAGACGCCGAAGTGGCCGTTACCGATGTCTGGGATCGTATTGCCAGTCAGCTTCACCTGCCCATCCCTGATGATCGCCGGGTTACGGTTCAGAAGAACTGGTACCTGAAGCATCCGGCCTACATGGCCCGGGTGGTAAAGCGGGCGAAACCGTTTTTGTATTACATTGTTGAAGAAATTGAAAAGCGCGAGATGCCACTGGAACTGGCTTTACTGCCCATCGTGGAAAGCGCGTTCGACCCGTTTGCTTATTCCCATGGCCGTGCGGCGGGCATGTGGCAGTTTATTCCAGGCACCGCCAAACGGTTCGGTATTCAGCAGTCATGGTGGTACGACGGCAGACGTGACGTCATTGCTTCTACGCAGGGGGCGATGGATTACCTGACTTACCTGCATAAATATTTTGACGGTAACTGGCTCCATGCGCTGGCTGCCTACAACAGTGGTGAAGGCCGCGTGGCCCGGGCCATAAAACGGAACGCCAAAGCGGGTAAGCCTACCGACTTCTGGTCGCTGGATCTGCCCAGGGAAACCCGCGCCTACGTGCCTAAGTTGCTGGCCCTGGCCGATATTCTTAAAAACAAAGACGACTACGCGTTTACCTGGCCAGAAGTTGAAAACGTGGCGGTCATTGAACTGGTGGACATAGGCTCTCAGGTTGACCTGGCATTCGCCGCTGATCTGGCCGGCATGTCGGTGAAAAACCTGCATGCACTGAATCCCGGCTACAACCGCTGGGCCACCGACCCCGACGGTCCACACCGCCTGGTCCTGCCCAAGGATAAAGCCGCCGCCTTCATCACCGCACTGGCCAAAGTGGATAAAACCGAACGGCTCAACTGGGTACGACACCAGATACGCGCAGGCGACAGCCTGGGTAAACTGGCCAACGAATACCACACCACCGTGAGTATCATTAAGCGTATCAATAACCTGACGTCTAATACCATACGCGCAGGCGATTTCATCATGGTTCCTGTCGCCCTGAAGGAGCTGGATACGTATAGCCTGTCTCAGGATCAGCGCCTGGCGTCACTGCAGGATAAGAAACGCGCCGACTACAAACTGTCCCATAAAGTCGTCCCGGGTGATACCTTGTGGGACATTGCCCGTAAGTATGATGTGAGTACCCGTTCCCTGGCCAAGTGGAACGGTATGGCACCTAAGGATACCCTTCGGCCAGGCCAGACGCTGGCAATATGGGTGAATAAGGTCAGCGAGAAGCAACAGGGCGATGCCATTTTGAAAACGCTGACCTACACGGTCAAACGGGGCGACTCATTGTCACGCATTGCCGATAAGTTTAACCTCAAAGTCAGTGACATCACCGAGTGGAACGACCTCAGTGCTAAACGTTACCTGCAACCGGGTCAGAAGCTTACGCTGCATGTCGATGTCACGCGGCTCAAAAATATAGGATAAGCCACAATGTTAAGGATTAACCGGGAAAACCTGCGAAACAGCCACGAAACTCCCTGGTTAATCCTTGATTTGGTCATGTTAGGGTTACTGCTTATCAACCTGACCTGGCTGATCTTCGATGCACTGTATGACACTGAATTTGTGTTTTCCTGGCTGGCGACCTACTTCCCGGCATTTACCGATGCGTACGACCCCATTCACCACAACTTTATCCTGGTGGATTTGGTCTTTATTGCCATCTTCTTTACTGAATTCTGTTTCCGGTGGATAGTGTCGGTAATGCGCAAAGAGCATCTGCGCTGGTATTTTTTTCCCTTCCTGCACTGGTACGATATTGTCGGCCTTATCCCGCTGGGGGCGACCCGGATCTTCCGTTTTCTGCGCATTTTTTCTATCCTGCACCGGCTGCATAAATTTCAGATTATTGATTTAAATCAAACTGCCATTTTTCGCTTTTTCCGGTTTTATTACGATGTGTTTGTGGAGGAGCTCAGCGATCGCATCGTGGTTAAAGTACTAAGTGATGCACAAAAGGATATTTCTGCCGGCTCGCCGCTGGTGGATGACATCAGCCGTCAGGTGCTGGCACCCAGGCGCCCTATTATTACCCAGTGGCTGGCAGGCGTGATGAACCATTTCGGTCAGTCCATCAGTGACAGTCACCATGGCGAGGCCATTCGTGAGCACGTTAGAAAATGTGTCGGCAAAGCAGTCAAAAATAACGCCCAGGTCGGCAGTTTGCAGTATGTTCCCGTGGTAGGAAAAACCATTGAGAATACGCTGGAGTCCGCCGTGACTGACATTGTCACTGCATCTATGATTAACCTGCTTTCTGATCTGGAAGCCGACCAAATAGACCGGTTTATCGAAGCTGGCCTGCACGATTATACGCCCACTACCGATGAGCTGGATAAAGAAGTCTTACAGGTAATCAATGAGTGCCTGGAGTTGATGAAAGCCCACGTGGCTCAGCAACGCTGGAAGGCTGAATTAGCCGCACATGAGTCAACATTGCCTGTGACTGACATCACCAGTGAGCCGGTTGACCACCCGGACATTAACCATGATAAACCCGGAACTTAAAATACCGCCCTTACTGCTGCTGGCATTTGCCATGGTGGGTGTGCTGCTGTGTCACCTTGCCTGGCCTATGCACTGGCCACAGGCGGTAAGTTTGGTCGGCGTCCTGGCAGCCGCAGCGGGGCTGGGGTGCTGTATGGCCGGTGTGATGGCTTTCCGACGCCATGCAACGACGGTGGATCCGCGCTATCCACAACACACCGCATCACTGGTGACCGGCGGCGTTTACGCATACTCACGCAATCCAATGTACTTAGGTTTTGCGCTTATGTTGCTGGGCTGGAGCCTGTATCTTAACGCCCTCTCAGGGTTAATCTGGTTAGGCTTTTTTATTGCCTACCTGCAACGTTTTCAGATTCAGCCGGAGGAGCGCTATATGCAGAATTTATTTGGTGAGCAGTTTGCCAGCTATTGTCGCCGTACGCACCGCTGGTGGGGCCGGACATACTAATTCAGATGCTGATAGGGTGCCGCGCTGGCACAACCCAATGGCTGCCAGTGGGCTACCCGTGGATTAATGATACCCAGCCGGACATAGGTATTTTTAATCTCATCATTTTCGCGAAGCGTGTTAAGCCCCTTTTCCAGTGCCTGGTGCAAAGCCTCGCTGACCGGGGTTTGTTTACTTATCAGAAAATGCGTGGAGTCGGGAAATACCAGCTTAAACCCTGCCACCGGCACGAGTGGCTGATCGAAGGGATCCCGCACAAAATCCTCTTTACCGCTGAAGGTCAGCGGTAACAGCTCGCCCCGGCCGCGGGCCAGCATGCTGAACATATTTTCGTAAAGCCCCACATGCAACAGCCTGAAGCCTGCACATTGCAATAATGCCCAGTCCATATGCCAGTTTTCGTTGGTCAGGGTAATGGCGTTACGGATAGTATCCAGACCGGTGAATGTCGGTGCCAGCTGACGGGTGGTATACAAGCCCTTTTCAAATTCGTTTACCCGGAATAAGGGGGCGCTGAAATAAATGTCTTCCGCCTTTACCTCATCGCGCCATATCCCCACGAGTGACGCGTGCAACAGCCCCGACTCTACCGCATCAATGATACGATCATTAACCGGTAAGCCTGAAACCTGCAGCTCTGCGCGCATCCCGGCAGCCTTCAGGGCGTTACAAAATATCAGGTATTCGGCCAGGATCTGATTTTCGTTAAGTGCAGCCTCACTGATGGCAGGGCAACCGTGCTGCTTGATAAAACGTTTGATTGCAGGCGCATGATCCTCATAGGTGCCTACCCTGAGCAGCAATTCCTTGGCAGATGCCCCATAACTTAACAGGCTCGCTAACAACACTAACCACAACTTCATGTTACTTTCTCACTGTCAGTTACACCGCCATACACCAGCGTGAAATAACCTGGGCAAGCACCGCGCGTGCCGCTGGCTACTGCCGACGCCAGGTGGTCCCCTGCGGGCCGTCTTCCAATACAATACCTTTGGCGGTAAGGGCATCGCGGGCCGCATCCGCTGCCGCCCAGTCTTTGGCTGCGCGGGCATCGTTGCGCTGAGTGATTAACGCCTCTATTTCCGCCACATCATCGTCGCTACCAGATTGCAGATAAGCATCAGGATCAGTCTGTAACACCCCTAAAATAGCGCCAAGCCGGGTGAGCACGCCAGCCAGCTTACCGGCTTCTTCGGCATTGTCTTTTTGTTTATTCAGTTCACGGGCTAAATCAAACAGGACCGAAAACGCCTCCGGTACATTTAAATCGTCGTTCATGGCGTGTTCGAAGCGCGCCAGATATCCGCCGTGACTAAGCGCCACATCAGCATCTACCTTCACCCCCCGAAGCGCAGTGTATAAGCGCTCCAGCGCAGATTTAGCCTGCGTCAGGTTGTCCTGAGAATAGCTTAACTGGCTACGATAATGGGCCGACATCAGGAAAAAGCGTAGCGACTCCGCGTCGTGCTCTTTAAGCACATCACGCAGAGTAAAGAAGTTGCCCAAAGACTTAGACATTTTTTCGTCATCCACCTGCACCATGCCTGTGTGCATCCACACATTCACATAAGGGGTGTCGAAGGCACAGCAGGATTGCGCCACCTCGTTTTCATGGTGAGGAAAAATCAGGTCAGAGCCGCCACCGTGAATATCAAAATGGGGCCCCAGGTGTTTACGGTTCATGGCAGAACACTCAATATGCCAGCCAGGCCGTCCCTGCCCCCAGGGCGATTCCCAGGCAGGCTCGCCGGGCTTGGTGGTTTTCCACAACACAAAGTCGAGCGGATCGTCCTTGCCGGCCGCCACTTCTACCCGGGCGCCGGCCTGCAGTTGCTCAAGGTCCTGCTTACTCAGCTTGCCATAGTCGGGGAATTTCGATACATCAAACAGCACATCACCACTGCTGGCCTGATAGGCAAAACCTTTATCTATCAGCGTGGTGATCACGTCAATAATTTCGTCCATGTGGCCGGTAACAGTGGGCTCAGTATCTGGCTCAAGCAGATTAATGGCCGCAAAATCGTCATGCATCATGGCAATGGTACGTTGCGTCAGCGCCTCTACAGACTCATTGTTTTCCAAAGCCCGGGCGATGATTTTGTCATCCACGTCGGTAATGTTGCGGACGTAATTTACATCATAGCCAAGATGGCGCAGATACCGCACCAGGATATCAAAGCTCAGGTATGTTCTGGCATGCCCCATATGACACACGTCGTACACGGTAATACCGCACACATACAAGCCCACTTTCCCTTCTTCCAGAGGCACAAACTGTGCTTTTTCGCGGGTTCGGGTATTGTACAGGTGAAGCATGGGCAGAATTTCCTTGATAAACGTCAAAAAACGCAAAGTGTAGCATTGCCAGCCCGCCAGTCACAGCCTTTGTTGGCCCCATGGACCACAGGATGGTTTTCTCTTCCTGCAGATTAGGCTACCATTGATCTGATTCTATTTTTGCCATTGTAGGAAATGAGACAAGATGGTTACATTTAAAACAAATTACGGTGATATTACGCTGGAGTTATTTGCTGATAAAGCACCGGTTACCGTGGAAAACTTTCTCAGCTATGTAAAAGAAGGCTTTTACGACGGCACAGTTTTTCATCGGGTCATTGACGGCTTTATGATTCAGGGCGGCGGATTTACCGAAGATATGGCGCAAAAAGATACCAAAGCGCCGATCAAGAATGAAGCGAACAGCGGTGTGAGCAATGAAAAAGGCACCATTGCAATGGCACGCACCAATGATCCGCACTCTGCCACCGCGCAGTTTTTTATTAATGTAAAAGACAACGACTTTCTCAATTTCACCAGTGAGTCAGTGAACGGCTGGGGCTATTGTGCATTCGGAAAAGTAACCGAAGGCATGGACGTGGTTGAGAAAATCAAAGACGTTAAAACCGGGTCACACGGCTTCCATCAGGATGTACCGGTTGAGCCAGTTATCATTGAAAAAGCGGTTATTGCTGACGCATAAATACTGCGACGGGCACGTGCTCCGCGTGCCCTTTATCTTCTCTTAGAACCAGACCCCGATGCCTTTTACCTACTTCATAGCCGATCTGCACCTTAGCGATGATCGCCCGGATATTACTGCCTGCCTGAAACACTTTCTGGCAACCGATGCCCGCGACGCCGAGGCACTCTATGTGCTGGGCGACTTGTTTGAGGTCTGGCTGGGTGACGATGATGTAACGCCATTCACGGAAGAAATTGCCGCGCTGTTTAAGGCGCAGAGTGAGCGGTGCCCGGTGTATTTCATGCACGGCAACAGAGATTTTGCCATCCGCCAGACCTGGCTTCGCAAAGCCGGCATGACGCTGCTTAATGAGCAAACTGTGGTGACCTTGTACGGCGAGCCCACGCTCCTCACCCATGGCGATGAGCTGTGCACCCGTGATGTGGCCTACCAGAAATTCAGAAAAAAATCCCGCAGCTGGTGGTGGCCCCGTCTGATGCTCGCCCTGCCATTGTGGTACCGCCGCCGTGTGGCCCGCAACGGACGGGAGCAGAGTAAACAGAATCAGCGCGGTCTGCGTCCGGAAATCATGGACGTTACGCCTGAAGAAGTCATAAAAGTGATGGAACGTCACAACGTACGTCAGCTGATTCATGGTCACACCCACCGCCCGGCGATCCACCAGCTTACGGTGGCCGGCCAGCCCGCTACCCGCATTGTGCTGGGCGACTGGTACGATCAAGGCAGCATTTTGCGTGTCGAGCCAGACACCGTCGAACTGGAAACCCGTTCATTTTCCTGATCCCGGGAGCCGGATACGCGCGCTCCTGGCTTGATCACAGCCAACGTGGTGCGCTCTGTTAATTTGCTGTTATTCGCCCCCGTCAGCCGTCCCGGCGCGATTGTCCGTTACGCACCCCTGATCGTTTTTTAGCTGGCATGATCCCGCTGATGTGGTATAACTTTTAATAAGTAAGAGTCATCATGGATGGTGAGTGTGTCAGAATTTCTGTTTAGCGATACCAATTTCTGGTTTTCAACGGCTATCGGTATTGTATTGCTGCTGTTCCTCATTGAGGTTATTGGCCTGGTGTTTGGGATGTCGATAATTGGCGTATTCGATGACCTTACCGACATCGACAGCGAGAGCGCAAGCGCCTCTGCCCTGGCCAGCTGGCTGAAGCTTGACAAGCTGCCAATGATGATCTGGCTGGTGATTTTTCTGACTCTGTTCGGGCTAACCGGCTACCTGATCGGCTACGGGTTTTCTCTTTTTACCTATTCCCTCCCCCCTCTCTGGGTTTCACTGCCACTGGCATTAGTCGCGTCACTGATCATCACCGGTCGTTTCGGTCTTGTGCTGGCACGCATTCTTCCCAAAGCAGAAAGTGCGGCAGTCCACGATGATGATTTTGTAGGCGCGGCTGCCAGTATCACAATTGGTACTGCGCGGCGCGGGCACCCTGCAGAAGCCAAGTTTATTGACCAGTTCTCTCAGTCTCACTATGTGCTGGTGGAACCATTTGAAGCAGAAGAGCAATTTCATCAGGGTGATCGCATCATACTGATAAAAAAAGGGCCGAGTAGCTGGATTGCTACCCGGTATAAGTAAATAATAAAAAGAGAAGTCACATGGACACTATTATTCCTTCTACCGCACCAATGATGCTCGTTGTTGCGGGCATTGTCGTTGTCACCCTTATTACCATCGGGCTGATTTTCGCGAAACTTTATACCCGGGCGACCAAAGAAACCGCCTTTGTCCGCACCGGACTGGGCGGCGAAAAGGTCATTAAAGATGGCGGCGCAATTGTGTTACCGGTGGTACACGAAGTTATTCCGGTAAACATGAATACCCTGCGTATTGAGGTTGAGAAAACCCAGAAAGATGCCCTTATCACCAAAGACCGCATGCGGGTTGATGTGAAAGCGGACTTTTACCTGCGGGTGGCGCCCAATGCCGGTGGCATCTCCATGGCCGCGCAAACCCTGGGGACCCGGACCACCCGTGCAGAAGAAGTTAAAAAGCTCATGGAGTCAAAATTTGTTGACGTGCTGCGGGCCGTGGCTGCCGAAATGACCATGACGGAAATGCACGAGCAACGTGCAGACTTTGTGCAAAAGGTGCAGCAAAGTGTTGCCAACGACCTGGAAAAAAATGGTCTGGAGCTGGAATCTGTCAGCCTGACTGGCTTTGACCAGACTGACCTTGAGTTTTTCAATGAGAATAACGCCTTTGACGCCGAGGGACGCGCGCGACTGGCGAAAATCATTGAAGAAAAACGCAAAGAGACCAACGATATTCAGCAGGAAAATCGCGTAAAGATTGAACAGCGCAACCTTGAAGCTGAAAAGCTTTCGCTGGACATTCAGCGTGACGAACAGGAAGCCCGGCTACAGCAGGAACAGTTGCTGGCATTTAAACGTCAGGAACAAAAAGCGGAAATCGCCAAACAACGGGAAATGAAAGATCGTGAAGAGCGCGAGGCTGCAATTGCCAAGGAACGCGCTATTGAGGCGGCGGAAATAGAAAAAGCCCGGGAAATCGAGACTCAGGAAATTGCCAAACGGCAATCACTTGAGCAGGCCCGGATCCGTCAGCAACAGGAAGTAGAAGTTGCGGAGCAGATCAAGCAGATTGCCGTGGCCGGTAAGTCAGAAGAAGAGTCGGCTGCCCGCGCCAAAGCGGCCGAAGCCGAAAAAGCCAAAGTTGAAAAAATGGAAGCGGTGATCACCGCCAGACAGGTCGCTGAGGCAAACCGTCGCAAAGAAATTGAAGTGATAGATGCCCGCAAAGAGGCCGAACGGGATGCCGTGGGTATCACGGTAGAGGCCAAGGCGAAACGGGAAGCCGCAGAGAACGCCGCCGAAGCCATCTTAACCGAAGCAAAAGCCAACGCCGACTCGAAGATGTTACAGGCGGAAGCGGATGAAAAAGTGCTGGCAGTAGAGGCGGCAGGTAAGCAGGCACTGTATGAAGCCGAGAACTCGCTGAAAAACGAGCAAATCGATTTACAAAAATCGCTGGCGATCTTAAAGGTACTGCCTGAACTGGTGGCGAACGCGGTGAAGCCGTTAGAAAACATCGACGGCATTAAAATACTGCAGGGCTACGGTGCCGCCGGCGGGACAGACGCTAACCAGAGCCGGGCTACCGCCAGTCAGGGAGGCCTGGCTGAGCAAGTCACTAACGCCGCCCTGCAGTACCGGGCTAATGCCCCGGTGGTTGATGCCATGCTGCGCGAGGTGGGTCTGGTGAACGAACAGCACGGCACGCTGCAGGACTTACTGAACGGTAACAGTCCCATCATTGCATCGGCATCCGGCCTCAATAACAGCACCGCCGATACGCACAGCGCGCCTGATATCAATCACGTGGAACAGGTAACGCCGGTGGTACCGGAAACGCCAAACCTGGAAAAAGAGCAATAATATAGTCATTGCGGCGCAGGCCGCAATCTCCCAATACGAAGAAACGCGTCATTGCGGCGCAGGCCGCAACCTCCCAATACGGAGAATTGTGTCATTGCGGCGCAGGCCGCAACCTCCCAATACGAAGAAACGCGTCATTGCGGCACAGGCCGCAACCTCCCAATACGAAGAATCGCGTCATTGCGGCGC
>JBPEWW010000319.1:0-1553 GCA_052032275.1 Alteromonas sp.
CTGGATCGCATGACGCTGGCAAAAACCTATCACGGGGCACTGCAGGCCACCGGTACCGGAGAGATGCTCAGCGCCAGGACGCCGGTGCCCGGGTCGGCGGGATATGTGGCCATGGAGCAAATATGCGGTGAGCTGGCGGGCAAAAGCGGCACATTCGTGGTACAGCACAGTGGCACCATGCACGGCACAGAACAGTCGTTGCAGGTGAGCATCGTACCAGATTCGGGTACCGGTGAGCTTGCCGGCATCAGCGGCGCGCTGGCCATCCGTATTGAAGGCGGGGTGCATTGTTACGAGTTAACTTATCACCTCCCGGAGTGTGCCGGCCACGGCTAACCCGGACGCCCTGCGTTACGGCGGCTACTCGTCCAATAATGGCGCCACCACAGACTCCAGGCCATTGAGTTTAATTTCATAGAGTAACGCCAGTTGCTCACCGAGCTTGCCGGGCGGGAATCCCTGACCGTGAAACCAGACCAGATAGGGCTCTGGCAAATGGAAGAGTTTGCGGCCGGCGTATTTGCCAAATGGCATCGTCTGGTTTATCGCGGCTTTGACGACGTGCGGGTTCATTCAGGCTCCTTATGCTGTTGTTTCTGCTGCGCCTTCCACAGACTGGCGTACCTACCGGCCTGGGCCAGAAGTTGTGGGTGTGTGCCGGTTTCCACGATATGTCCCTGGTGCATCACTAAAATAGTATCGGCATCGATAACCGTCGACAGGCGATGGGCGATCACCAGGCTGGTGTGATTCTTCGCGGCATCCCGCAAGGCGGTCAGGATAGCGGCTTCCGACTGGCTGTCGAGAGACGAGGTGGCTTCATCAAAAATTAAAATTTCCGGCTTCTTCAGCAGTGCGCGGGCGATGGCCACCCGTTGCTTTTCGCCGCCGGATAGCTTGAGCCCCCGTTCGCCGACCTGCGTCTGGAGTTTGTCAGGCAATGCGGCCACAAAATCGGTGAGGTGCGCCAGGGCCACTACCTCATTCACGTCAGCGTCACTGGCGTTCGGCTGACCATAGCGGATATTTTCAATCAGCGTGTCGTTAAACAACACGGTGTCCTGCGGGACAATGCCCAGATGGCGCCGCAGCGAGTCCTGCGTTACCGCCCTGATATCCTGCTGGTCAATGGTAATGGTGCCGGCATCGGGATCGTAAAAGCGATACAGCAGCTTCATAAGCGTGCTTTTCCCGGCACCACTTTCGCCGACAATGGCAACTTTCTGGCCGGGCTGCACGGTAAAACTGATGTCCCTCAAAATAGGCCGGGCGGCCGAGTACGCAAAACTGACCTGATGAAACCTGATTTCACCGCGGCTCACCGTCAGCTGGGTGGCCTGTTCACTGTCCTGAACGGCAGGCGTTTTGTCCAGCAACTGAAACAGGTTGTCGATATTGGCCAGTGAGCCACGAATTTCCCGGTATACAAAGCCCAGAAAATTCAGGGGCATGAATATTTGCATGGTGAAGGCGTTGATTAACACAAAGTCGCCAATGGTCATCTCACCCCGGGCCACCCCGAGTGCCGCATTGCCCATCATGGCAGTCATCGC
>JBPEWW010000032.1:0-3189 GCA_052032275.1 Alteromonas sp.
GACTCTTGCTGCGCTTTGGACACGGTCAGCGTAAAATCGCCTTTCGACAGATCGGCCTGGAAGTGCCCGTAATCAGAATCGTCACCGGCGTCGAAATCGTAATAGCCGTAGGTCAGACTCAGGCCAAACTCTTCCGGCAAATCCCAGCCATAAGAGACGTTATAGTAAATGTCGCCACTGTCGTACAATGAGCCATCAGCAACATCTGAGGCCACCGTATAGGCCACACCAAAACCCAGCCCCATGTAACTACCGTTCAGATAGACTTCACCGAAGTCGGAATTTTCGTATCCGGTCGCAGGATAGACGTAATGGATATACCCCACATCATAGCCAAATTCACCCGCTGCCCCGCTAAAGCCCAGATAATAATCGTTTTCAGTGCCGCTGCCGTTACCCCAGTCGATGGTGCCAATCCAGGTACCGGCATAGAAGCCGCTCTCATGGGAGTAATCCACGCCGCCAGACACTGACGGATCGTCCATGGTCTGGGAGACCCCACGCCACAGATAATTACTGGTAACCCCAAAATTCGCTGATACAGCTGCCTGTGCCTGTCCCAAACCTGCCGTTGACGCGATGATCAGCGCCAGCGCTGACATTCTGACTGTTTTCATGTGTGCTCTCCGTTGGATTAAATAACTTGCTGTTCGTAACGTTTCTGTCTTTTTTATAATCGAACTACGCAAATCTAATGCCCACGCTTGCCACAATTTTCACAGCCAAAACAAATATCATAAGCGACTGATTATTAGGATATTTTGTCCTTTTGAAAATTTCGCGCTGAAACCTGCCTGTTCATATCCCTGCTTAAATTTGCACCAGCAAAAGGCACAAGCCCTTTTTCGGTGCACGGTTTTCACTTTAGTACACCGTCAGATTTAGGTACAATTTTCGCGCTTTTTTCTGCCCGAAACCGATCCGCATCGCGGGCGCGCTAAGATTCTGGCAATGCCCCTATCGTCAGTGCCCCTGCACTGACTGACTAAAAAAGGATGATTCATGAACAAGTGTGTGATTGCCCCCTCTATCCTGTCGGCCGACTTTGCGCGCCTGGGAGACGAAGTCGACGCGGTGCTGGCAGCCGGTGCCGACGTTATTCATTTTGACGTGATGGACAATCACTATGTACCGAATTTGTCGTTTGGCCCGATGATTTGTGAGGCCTTGCGTAAGCATGGCATCACCGCGCCAATTGATGTGCACCTGATGGTAAGCCCGGTGGACGACCTGATAGAACAATTTGCCGACGCCGGCGCCAGCTATATCAGTTTTCATCCGGAAGCGTCACAGCACGTTGACCGCTCGCTGCAGCTGATTGAGGATGCCGGCTGTGAGCCGGGTCTGGTGCTGAATCCTGCCACCCCCTTGCACTACCTTGACCACGTCATGGATAAGCTGCACCACATTTTGGTGATGTCGGTAAACCCGGGGTTCGGGGGCCAGGCATTCATCCCCGCTACCCTCGATAAGCTGCGTCAGGTCAGGCAGCGGGTGCTGGCCAGTGGCAGAGATATTCGAATAGAAATTGACGGCGGCGTAAAAGTCGATAACATTCGCGAGATTGCCGAGGCCGGGGCCGACATGTTCGTCGCGGGGTCCGCCATTTTTAACGCCGACGATTACGGCGACGTTATTGCCGCGATGCGCCGCGAAATTGCCGCCGCCTCGCAGGCTTAATTTTTATCATCCAGTTATCAGCAGGTAGTTATCACCATGAGCACCAAACCCATTGTTTTAAGCGGCTGTCAGCCTTCAGGTCAACTTACCCTCGGCAATTACATGGGTGCCTTGAAGCAGTGGGTTGCCATGCAGGACGATCACGACTGTCTGTACATGCTGGTAGACCTACACGCCATTACGGTGCGCCAGGACAAAGAAGCGCTGTACAATGCCTGCCTGGACGGACTGGCATTATATCTGGCGTGCGGCATTGATCCGCAGCGCAGTACCCTGTTTGTGCAGTCCCACGTCCCGGAACATGCGCAGCTGGCGTGGGTACTGAACTGCTACACTCAGATGGGTGAACTGAACCGCATGACCCAGTTTAAGGACAAGTCTGCCAAGAACGTTAATAACATCAATGTGGGCCTGTACAGTTATCCGGTGCTGCAGGCGGCTGACATTCTGGTCTACGGCGCGCACAAGGTGCCGGTAGGCGAAGATCAAAAGCAGCACCTTGAGCTGACCCGCGATATCGCCACCCGTTTTAACAACCTGTACGGTAATGTGCTGACCCTGCCCGAGCCTTACATTCCGGAATTCGGTGCCCGCATCATGAGCCTGCAGGAGCCGGAACGTAAAATGTCCAAGTCGGACACCAACCCCAATAATTATATTGGCCTGCTGGAAGAGCCCAAGAAGCTCGCCAAGAAAATTAAACGCGCCGTAACCGACTCTGACGAACAGGCCCGCATTTATTTTGACCCTGAACACAAGCCCGGCGTGTCCAACCTGCTTACGCTGTTGTCACTGGCCACCGGTAAATCGGTAGAGGCACTGGTGCCTGAATACGAAGATAAGATGTACGGGCACCTGAAAGGCGATGTGGCTGACGCCGTGGTCGCGCTGGTTGAGCCTATCCAGCAGCGCTTCACGGCATTACGTGAAGACCGTGCGTACCTGGACAGCGTGATGAAAGCGGGCGCAGATAAGGCCTCAGCGCGGGCCACAGAAACCCTGCAACGGGTGTATGACGCCGTTGGCTTTATTGCCAGACCTTAACGTTACCGGTAACCGCCAATGTTATTGCTGATCGATAACTTTGACTCTTTCACCCACAACCTGGCGCGGTATTTCCGTGAGCTGGGCAGTGAGGTGGAAGTGGTCCGCAATAACGCCCTTTCGCTGCCAGACATTGAAGCACTGGCACCGGACCAGCTGGTGCTGTCTCCCGGCCCCTGCACGCCGGATGATGCCGGCATCAGTCTGGCAGCCATTGATCACTTTAAGGGGCGTATTCCGATGCTGGGGGTATGCCTGGGCCACCAGGCCATTGGCCAGGTCTTTGGTGGCCGGGTTACCGGGGCCCGGGAAATCCGTCACGGTAAAACCTCACCGGTGTATCATCGCGGTCAGGGGCTGTGCCAGCAACTGCCCTCGCCCTTCACCGCCACCCGCTATCACTCACTGGTGCTTGAGCCACAGAGCTTCCCGGACTGCCTGCGGGTAGATGCCTGGTGCGAAGAT
>JBPEWW010000320.1:0-4713 GCA_052032275.1 Alteromonas sp.
CAAACACGAGCCTGGCGCGGATGGGGTCAGCCGTTACGGGCACCGGCACCGACGTAGGTGGCGAGTGAAACAGCACAATGGCTCCCAGCAGGGCGCAGTGACCCAGCAGCGAATAAATGAACAGTGCGGTCGCTGGCTTGGTCGGTGTGGGCGGGCCTGACAGACACCCAGGTGCCTGCCGTGCTGTGGTTATTGTCACGTCCATGATGAATAACAGACCCCGCAGACGAGGCAAAGGTTCCCTTGCCTGATGCCTGAGATAACTGACCGGCTGACCGGAGCGCATCAAAATAGTGCGAGAATTACCTGATGCACACCCATGGTGCAAAAAAGCAGCGGTCCTTCTGCGCTTATATCGGTAAGTTTATGATTTAAATGCACATATATTTATGGCACAGCTCTTGTGTTAGTGGTTGTTAAGTCACTTACGTGCAACATAAACACTCATACTGGGAGCAACGCATGAAACTAGTCACAGCAATCATCAAGCCGTTCAAGCTGGATGATGTTCGTGAAGCCATTTCAGAAATCGGTATCGACGGGCTCACCGTCACCGAGGTGAAAGGCTTCGGACGTCAGAAAGGGCACACGGAACTGTACCGCGGCGCGGAATATCAGGTGGATTTTCTGCCCAAAGTGAAACTGGAAATCGCCGTACTGGACGATCAGGTCGAGCGCCTGGTGGAGAGCATCGTGAACTCGGCTAAAACCGGCAAAATTGGTGACGGTAAGGTGTTTGTTTACGATCTTGAGCATGCCGTACGAATTCGTACCGGTGAATCTGACAGCGACGCTTTGTAAGTCACCCCACACTACGCGGAGTATACAATGGAAATCACATTCGAGCTTGGGTATGCGTTAGATACCTTTTATTTTCTGATTTGCGGTGCACTGGTTATGTGGATGGCTGCTGGTTTTGCCATGCTGGAAGCCGGCCTGGTTCGCGCCAAGAATACCACTGAGATATTAACTAAAAACATCGCGTTGTTCGCGATTGCCTGCACCATGTACATGGTGTGTGGTTACGGCATCATGTACGGCGGTGGCGACTGGGCTCCGTTCCTGGGCGGTATTACTGGCGATGGCGCCACCGGCGTAGCGGAAGATCCGGCTACCTACGCCCCATCTGCGGACTTCTTCTTTCAGGTGGTGTTTGTTGCCACGGCAATGTCAATTGTCTCCGGCGCTGTCGCCGAGCGTATGAAGCTGTGGGCATTTCTGGCGTTTGCGGTGGTCATGACCGGCTTTATCTATCCCATGGAAGGCGCCTGGACCTGGGGCGGCGAAGCAGTCTTCGGTTTGTATACCTTAGGTGACCTTGGATTCTCAGATTTTGCCGGCTCAGGCATTGTGCATATGGCTGGCGCTGCGGCAGCACTGGCCGGGGTACTCATTCTTGGTGCCCGGAAAGGCAAATATACCGCAGACGGGAAAATCAATGCGATTCCTGGCGCGAACCTGCCACTGGCTACGCTGGGTACGTTCATCCTGTGGATGGGCTGGTTTGGATTCAACGGTGGCTCGGTGCTGGCGACCGCGACGGTAGAAAGTGCCAATGCGGTGGCCATTGTATTTATGAACACTAACGCCGCTGCCGCAGGGGGCACCGTCGCTGCCCTGGTGGTAGCCCGGATATTGTTTGGTAAGGCCGACCTGACTATGGCCTTAAACGGTGCGCTGGCCGGACTGGTCGCCATTACCGCGGAACCCTCCACCCCTACGCCACTGCAGGCGACACTGTTTGGTGCCCTGGGCGGTATTCTGGTGGTATTCAGTATTGTCGCGCTGGATAAGCTGAGAATTGACGACCCGGTGGGCGCCATTTCTGTGCACGGCGTCGTTGGCTTACTGGGGCTCATTTTGGTGCCGTTTACTAACGACGGTTCCTCGCTGGTGGGCCAGCTCGTCGGCGCACTGACTATCTTTGTATGGGTATTCGTAGTGAGCCTGGTGGTGTGGCTGGCACTGAAAGCCCTCATCGGTATCCGGGTGTCTGACGAAGAAGAGTTCGACGGCGTGGATGTCAGCGAATGTGGACTGGAAGCCTACCCGGATTTTATGGGCGGGCGAAGCTAACCGAAGCTGTCACCGCCCCTCTTTAACCTGCATTAGAAGCCCCGTTGAATACGGGGCTTTTTATTTTTAATGCTGAAATTACGCGTCGCCATTGCCTGGCCGGGCCACACTGGTCACAGGCGCACACGTGCTAATCTAGAAAAGCGCACGGGTCTAATAGAGAAAAACAATTAATCGAATGTAATCTGCGCCCTGTATGAGAGCTAGGCACCATAGAGGAGTAGGTGTCGTGCTTTCAACATTAAGGATTACTCAATGACAGAATCATTCAAGTATGGCGACGCAAAAGGCCAGGGGGGCGAGCTCCACCAAACACCAGCCAGCGACGGGGAAATCATGACCACTGCGCAGGGGTGTCCGGTCAGTGACGACCAGAACTCCCTGAAGGGGGGCAAACGTGGCCCCACCCTGATGGAAGATCACGTTCTGCGTGAGAAGCTTTTCCACTTCGATCATGAGCGCATACCGGAACGGGTGGTGCATGCCCGGGGTTACGGTGCGCATGGATATTTTGAAACTTACGACCCGATCCCGGAGTTAACCTGTGCAGATATGTTTCAGCGGAAAGGCGAAAAGACGCCGTTGTTTGCGCGCTTTTCTACGGTGGCCGGCAACAAGGGCTCACCGGATCTGGCGCGGGATGTCAGAGGGTTCGCAGTCAAATTCTACACCCAGGAAGGCAACTGGGATCTGGTAGGTAACAATATTCCGGTATTCTTTATCCAGGACGCCATAAAATTTCCAGATCTTATTCACTCTGCCAAGCAGGAGCCGGATCGGGGCTTCCCCCAGGCGCAAACGGCCCATGACAATTTTTGGGATTTTATCAGTCTGTCGCCTGAATCTATTCACATGATCATGTGGGCGATGTCAGACCGGGCTATTCCACGCTCCCTGCGGTTTATGGAAGGTTTTGGGGTGCATACGTTTAAGTTCGTCAATGCCCGTGGCGAAGAAAAGTTCGTGAAGTTTCACTGGAAGCCGAAACAGGGAATGCAGTCGGTAGTGTGGAACGAAGCATTGAAAATTAATGGTGCCGATCCGGATTTTCACCGGCGCGACCTGTGGGCTGCTATCAATGCGGGCGATTATCCGGAATGGGAACTGGGCGTGCAGGTGTTTGATCGTGAGTTTGCAGACAATTTTGAATTCGATGTGCTTGACGCGACCAAGCTGATCCCTGAAGAACAGGTACCGGTTCAGAAAATCGGTAAAATGGTGTTGGACCGCGTGGTGGACAATTTCTTTGCAGAAACCGAGCAGGTCGCTTTCTGCACCCAAAACATTGTACCGGGTATTGATTTCACCGAAGATCCCCTGCTGCAAGGGCGAAACTTTTCATATTTGGATACGCAGCTGAAACGCCTGGGTGGCCCGAACTTTACCCACATTCCTGTGAATGCCCCTAAATGTCCAATGCGGCATTTTCAGCAGGATGGGCATATGGCAATGCACAACCCAAAGGGCCGGGTTAACTACGAACCCAACTCCTGGCCCCAGGGCGAAGACAACCCCCGGGCGTGCCCTGAACACGGTTATCAGAGTACTGAAGAACCCGTGTCTGGCAGCAAGCTACGGTACCGGTCAGAAACCTTTGCCGATCACTATAGCCAGGCCATTCAGTTTTATCGCAGCCAGACGGAAATAGAGCAGCAACATATGCAAAGCGCCTTTGTGTTTGAGTTGTCCAAAGTAGAGCACAAACCGATTCGGGAGCGGGTAGTGTCTCATTTATTGAATGTCGACGAGAAACTGGCGAAAGGCGTGGCTGACGGACTGGGTTTACCTGACATGCCGGCGCCGGCAGAAGCGGCCATGTCTCCGCGCACCGACCTGCCGGTCTCGGATGCGCTGAGCATACTCAAAAATGCCCCCAATAGCTTTAAAGGCCGTAAGCTGGGTATCCTGGCGACCGATGGCGCTGACGGCACTCTCCTTGAAAATGTGATTCAGACGCTTAAGCAGGAAGGGGCCATGTACGAGGTGGTCGCCCCCACGGTCAATGGCGTAACAACCTCAGACGGTCAGCACATTGACGGCGATCAGGTGGTTAATGGCGGTCCCTCCGTGCTATACGACGCAGTATTGATACTCACCACTGATGAAGGCGCTAACAGGCTGGCAGAGATCCCTGAAGCCAAAGATTTTGTGATGGATGCATTTGCCCACCAGAAGTTTATTGGTTATGTGGACGAGGCAATGCCACTGTTTGAAGCCACCAATCTGGTTAAACAGCTGGACGACGGCTGTATAAAGCTGGGCACCGCCGGGGCCGAAAAGTTTATAGCAACCCTGCGCGCACTGCGCTACTGGCAACGTCGGCCATAACCACACCTGAACCAGTCAGAAGCCGGCGTTATACGCCGGTTTTTTTATGGCCGCCAAAGCGGTTTGTCTGGGTGTCGCCCTGACAATGCCGCACAACAGCCGGCTAACTGTCCGCGGCACTCACGAATTGCTGCATCTCCTTGTCGGTAGGCATCCGGCAAATTCTTAATCCAGCTTCACTGAAATCGGCATTGATCCAGCCGGCCTGCGCGAATTTCTCTAAATGGTGCTGCAGCGGATAACTGCCCCAGCGCGCCTGATAACAGGCGGCATTGTTCACAATGTCGAATAAGTGATTCACCGGCGGAT
>JBPEWW010000321.1:0-1601 GCA_052032275.1 Alteromonas sp.
TCCCCATCGTCTTTCTGGTGATCATTTCCACCGTGGTGGTGCAGAGCCTGTCAGCCCGCTCGGTCGCCAAGTTACTCAATATGCGGGCGCCTGCCCCCACCGGCTTCCTGATTTTCGGCGGCAGCAAGTTTAACCGCATGCTGGCCAAAGAAATGATGAATCAGGACATTTCCGTGTGCATTGCCGATACCAACTGGGATGCGATTCGCGAGGCCCGCATGATGGACATTCCGGTTTATTTCGGCAACCCCACCTCAGACCATGCGGCTCGCCACCTGGAACTTAGCATGTTTGGCACTGTGCTCATTATGTCGCCCTATAAACAGCTTAACCCCATGATTGCGTATCACTTTGAATATACCATGGGCAAAAATAAGGTATGGGGGCTGTCGAGTAATGAACAGGCTGCCCGTCCCAGTCACCAGGTAGGTGAACATTATGCGAAAAAACTGACCCTGTTTGATGAGGGCGTGACTTACGGCTATCTGGCCAGTGCAGTTTCCCATGGTGGCAAGGTGAAAACTACCCGTATCACTGAGGAATTCAGTTTCGAGGATTACCTGGAAACCTACGGTGCACGGGCCACGCCGCTGATTGGCCTGGACGAGGAAAATCGTATTCACACCTTTTTGACCGATGATGAACTGGAGCCGGCGGCAGGCTGGCGCATTATCAGTTTGATAGTACCGGAAGAAGAACCGGCCTGAGGCTGAAGAAAACAGCACCCTGCCATTATTGACAGGGTGCCTCTCCCTGGAGAACGTGTGGTGCCGCGCCGGTTGACCGGCGTTATTGTTGGGATTTTGCGTTCACCACAGCGTCGCAGTAACTATTGCAACGGCCAGGCCAACATTCAAAATTTCAAGAATATCAACAACCTAACCATTCCCCACCGGTTTGATTACTGCTACGCCCCGCTCAATTCGGTGCACTACCCCCTGTTTCTGCACCACTGCGGGGTTTGTTTTTCGCACAATTGTGTTATTCGCCAGGGCGTTAGCGCCGCCCTTGCATCACCGTGTCAAAGCAATGGAGGGTCGCGTTCAGGGCTCCCCGGTTGCTCTGTAATACGGCCAAGCCGGCCTGCCCTGCCTGTCGGGCCTGGTCCGGGTTAGTCAGCCAGTGGGTGCATATGCTGGCCATCTGGGCAGCATCTTCAATCACTGTGAGCGCACCGGTGTGTTGCAGGTGCGCACAAATAACCGGGTTGTTATAGGTATGGGGCCCCATTATCACCGGCACGCTGGCCGAGGCCGGTTCCAGGGCATTGTGACCGCCGCGGTTTGCCACTGAGCCGCCGACAAATGCGAACGTTGCCACTTCGTACACCTGCCGCAGCTGACCCATCTCATCCACCAATACCACTTCACAGGTGTCTTCAATGCGCTTTGTCACCGAGGTACGACAGTATGTCACCCCGGTCTGATCCAGCAGCCGCGCTACCGTGTCGAACCGCTGGGGATGGCGGGGCACAATAATCAGCAGCGCACGGGGATCCTGTTGCTGCAACGCCGGCAAGACATCCAGCACCAGCTGTTCTTCCGGATCGTGGGTGCTGCCGGCGACCAGCACCGGCCTGTCGCCCTGGTGCAAATTCAAAA
>JBPEWW010000322.1:0-3770 GCA_052032275.1 Alteromonas sp.
TCGGAACAGCCCGAAAGAGGCTTTCCCGCTCCAGTGTGGTGACACTCCAGGTGACATCCAGCATTCTGTGGTCAAGATTACGCAGCTGCCGTTCCTGCACGGTGCGGCTTTCATTGGCGACCAGTTCAACCTCGCCGTACTCCGGTGCAGTTTTATCCAGAGCCATTTGCAGCAGGGCTTTCACGTACAAATACAGCGGGTCTGTGCCTTCGGCAACCTGCGGGATGCGGATTTGTTGAACTGGCGGCGCGGTGAGGGCCGGCTGGGCAGCCGCACTGGCCAGCAGGCAGTGACAAAACAACAGTGTCAGTGTCACTGCCCGGCGCATATCAGTCTTTGCCTGTCAGCAAATATTCAAACTCAGGATCGACCACCAGGCGCCCGTTCATGGCCTCGCGACCCAGCAACATCAGATAAGTCATTTCTGACCGGTCTGTGAGTGTGAGCTGGATGGTCCAGCGCATGTCATCCATTACGATGGGCGTGTCGATAACATAGCGCTTCTCACGGGTGGCGGTGGAGCTTTTCACCTGCTTTTTACCCACGATAGGGGCTTCCCGGCGCACCACCCGCTCCACGTTATGGATGTCGGGGTGGATATCAAACCGGATCCACTGTTCGTTGTCTTTGTCGAACTCTTCAATGTTATCCACATGCAGTGATGATGTGGCAGCGCCGGTATCAACCCGCACATTGAGCTGGCTGATTTCCAGCTCAGGCAGGTCGCAGAGCTCAATGGCCCCGACCAGTTTCTTGTGACCTTGTGACACGTTACAGCCCCTCCATTACGGGTTGCTCGCCCAGTACCAGGTTATCCTGTAACAGTTCGACGTGTTCTGCAACTGCATCGGGCTTACTGAAGTACGCCACATGGTAAACGGCTTCGCCTTCCTGGGTAAGCGGAATATTCTGTTTGCCAATAATGACCCCGTCGGCGGGGCTGATAACCGATGCCACCACGTCGCCATACGGGTCGGCGATACTGGCCAGGCGGTCACCCTTGCTGACATGATCGCCCATCCGCGCGAGGTGGGTCACAAACCCGCTTTCCGGCGCTCGTACCCAGCCACTCTGGCGGGCAATGAAACGATCGATATCATGGCCTTTGCTGGCACGTTTATTCAGCATGCCCAGATGACGCATGGTATTAATGATGCCTTTGACGCCTGCGCGGATAGAAAACTCATCGTAGCGCAGGGCCTGCCCGGCTTCGTACAGCAGTATTTTAATGCCGGCATCGCTGGCCGCCTGACGCAGCGAGCCGTCGCGGATATCGGCATTTAATAACACCGGGACGCCAAAAGCTTTGGCCATTTCCAGTACCTCGGGGTCGTCCAGGTTCGCGCGCACCTGCGGCAGGTTACTGCGGTGGATAGCGCCGGTATGCAGGTCGATACCCACATCGCACTTGCTAACCACCTCTTTGAAAAACAGGTTGGCCAGGCGGCCCGCCAGTGACCCCTTTTTGCTGCCCGGAAAGCTGCGGTTCAGGTCGCGGCGATCCGGCAGGTAGCGTGACTGGTTAACCACGCCATACACATTAACCATGGGCACGGCAATCAGGGTGCCCCGCAGACGACTGATAGACTTGGAACGAATCAGGCGACTGACAATTTCGATACCGTTTAATTCATCACCATGGATGGCGGCACTGACAAACAATGTCGGGCCTTCACGTTTGCCGCGTTTGACATACACCGGAATAGCCATGTTAGTGGCGGTATACAGGGGCGGCATTTGCAGTTCAATTTTTTTGGTTTCGCCAGGCAGCACGGACTGACCGCCAATGACAAGGGCTGCGCCTTTCACTTAACCTTTTCCTTTCGTACGGGTGTTATTCGGCTTGGCCGATTTAGCAATAAAGTCGATGATCATACCGGCCACGTCTTTTTTGGTGGCGGATTCAATGCCTTCCAGGCCAGGTGATGAGTTTACTTCCATGACTACCGGGCCGTGATTCGAACGCAGAATGTCTACCCCACAGCAGTTGAGCCCCATGGTTTTGGCGGCATCGACGGCGGTTTTGCGTTCTTCCGGCGACAGTCTCACCAGGCTGGCGGAGCCGCCACGGTGCAGGTTTGAACGGAATTCGCCGGGTGCGGCCTGGCGTTTCATGGCGGCCACCACTTTACCGCCCACCACCAGACAACGGATGTCGGAACCGCCTGCCTCCTTAATGAACTCCTGAACCAGAATGGACGCATTCAGTCCCATAAACGCTTCGATAATAGACTCGGCGGCCTTCTGTGTATCTGCCAGCACCACGCCAATGCCCTGCGTGCCTTCCAGCAGTTTAATCACCACGGGTGCGCCGCCGACATTTTTGATCAAATCATCGATTCGGTCAGGATGATGGGCAAACCCGGTACGCGGCATGCCAATGCCCTTACGGGACAGCAACTGCAACGAGCGCAGTTTATCGCGGGAACGACTGATAGCCACGGACTCGTTCACTGAGTAGGTGCCCATCATTTCGAACTGGCGAACCACTGAGGTACCATAAAAGCTGACCGAGGCGCCGATTCGCGGGATCACCGCGTCATAATAGGGTAACTTACGGCCCTGATACCGGACTGAGGGGTTAGCACTGGTGATGTCCATGTAGCAGTGCATGGTGTCAATAATATCCACCGTGTGGCCACGTTCCTGGCCCGCTTCCTGAAGCCTGCGGGTAGAGTAGAGTCGGGGATTACGGGAAAGTATAGCTATGCGCATGTGAAAAGCTCTGTCCTTGCGGATTGGGGTAAATATAAGCATCCGGCGGATGTGCCGGTGCGGCACCAGAATATTCACTACACTGGTGCTGGTCGTTTTTACAATATAGATGATATATTCGTAAAGGTCTTAAGATTTTTCTTATGCTATCGACAGTTAGCTTTTGTTGAACAGAGGGAGCAAACGTGCATGGGGCACTGGTTGAATGATGTGGCGTTGTGGGTAGAAGGGTATCAGCTGAACCTGATTGCCAGCGGCATTTTTCTGTTAGCGTATGTGGCGGTGATCCGTCTGGTGATTCCACGTCTGGAGCGCAATCTGGCCAGCAGCCGGTTAAAGTCGTCCAGCGCCGTGAAAGGGCTGTTTGTGGCCCGTGTACTCACCGGCATTGCCACGTTTGCCGGTATTTTACTGGCCTGGGGCGTGGACTTTTCCGGGCTACTGGTGCTCTCCACGTCAATTATTACCCTTACCGGGGTGGCGTTGTTTGCCAGCTGGTCACTGATCAGTAATATTACGGCGTATTTTATTCTGCTGACCAATGTGGCCTATCGCCGGGGCAATGCGGTGCGCATCATTGATGGTGACAATTATGTGGAGGGCACCATTGCCGACATCGGCCCGTTTAGTACGCGACTGGTAACCGCAGATCGGGAAACCGTGCTGTACCCGAATAACCTGGTACTGACCCGCCCGGTGCTGATTAACCCCAAAACGCCCTGGCCCAGTGTGGGCAAAGTGGTGTCGCCCCCTGCGGCACACACGGACGGCAGCGACAACGGCAAGGCCTGATTAAGCCTGGCCGGACGCATTGACCTGCCGCTGCATTTGCTGCAACAGGGCGCGTAACCGGGCCGGCTTTAGAGGTTTGGCCAGGTAATGGACTGCCTGCGCTGTGCAGCGTTGCGGTAAGTTTTCTTCCTGATTGGCGGTTATCAGCGCTGCGGGCAGGTGTCCATCCGCAGCCTTGCGTAATGCGTCTATCAGCGCCAGACCATTGTCGCCATGCCGAAGGTGATAGTCCATCAGCAACACCTGTGGCGCAAAAGTTTCCG
>JBPEWW010000323.1:0-2259 GCA_052032275.1 Alteromonas sp.
TCCCGGTAGTCAAACCCGTCCCCGGTGGTCACCAGCCAGGTCCCATCCGCGAGCACCGCCAGCCGTCCGCCAAAATGTGCCGGCGTGTCACGGCAAGGCGTCGTCGTTAACAGCGGTGTTACGTTCACAAGTTGCCCCTTTTTATTCAGTGAGGCCGTGGCGACGGTCAGGGCATTACATTCCTCACTGCCGGTGGCATACGACAGCATGACCCTTTGCGACATACTGAAGTCCTGCATAAGCGCGATATCCAGCAAGCCACCCTGCCCGTTTACGTAGAGATCCGGCAGGGCCAGAGTCTGACGGGTCATCTCGCCGTTTGGCAATATAGTCACCAGCGTGCCGCCCATTTCGGTGATCAGCCAGCGTTTGTCGGGTAATTCCACGGCCGCCCAGGGGGCGTGTAACGACGTGGCCACCTCAGTGACCAGATAATCGCTGGCAGCCGTGTCCGGCGTGGCGGCCTGCAGCTGACCAATAAACAGGACAAACAGCAAAGAAAGGTTTACTTTCATGATGATAGAGGTAAAAGTGACTTGAGGGTTCTACCCTACCATGGAATCATAAGCGGGTGCTATTGCCAGCCTCTGGCACTGGTACACATGATCATCAGGAGCGCGTGTGCAACGGACAATTCGATTTATCTTAATGCTGATCCCTGCGTTTGTCGTGACGTATGGCTTCGCCAGCATTTTCCATACCCAGTCTGTGCTGGCCCGCTTAGCCCGGCTTGATGTGGACATTCCACTCCCAGAGCGGCTTGCCACCATTATGTATGACCTGGCGGGCCTGTTGCCAACCTATGGTCTGGCAATCCTGGTAATGTTGATTTTCGCGCTGGGCACTGCCGGTATTCTTGGCCGTCACCTGCCCCATCGCGGTGCCCTGTACACATTGATGTGCGCGGTTGCAGGTGCAACCGGCATGCTGGTTATGCTGCTGGCCATGCACCCGATCATGGAAGTGACGCTGATAGCCGGTGCGCGTGGTGTGGGAGGGAAACTCCTGCAATGCAGCGCGGGGTTTTTAGGCGGCCTCACCTTCGCCATCTCTCATCAGTTACTGCCGCGCAGGTTTAAATCGAAACGTTGACGGTTGTTGCGCTGTAACGGAAATGTTAATGACGAACCGGCTCTGCTAGGCTAGGCTGCAAGAATGGCTTTTCAATTGCAGATGGAGCAGCAGCATGACCACACTTCGCTATCCGGACAAGGTGTCCTCACTGGCAGATTACCTTGAGCAGATTTTTACCCGCTTTGCGGATAAACCGGCCTATACCGCGCTCGGCCAGACGCTCACATTTACAGAAATTGATGATCTTTCCCGCGCCTTCGCCGCTTACCTGCGCACTGAAGCTAACTTGCAGCCAGGCGATCGGATTGCCATTCAGTTACCGAACCTGCTGCAGAATCCAATTGCGGTATATGGCGCGTTACGTGCCGGTCTTGTGGTGGTGAATACCAACCCCTTGTACACCGAGCGCGAAATGAAGCATCAGTTTGCCGACAGTGGAGCCGTGGCATTAGTCATTCTCAGTGATCTGCTGCCAAAATTCACTGCCGTTCAGCAGGACACCCACATTCACACCATAATCGCCACGTCAGCGACCGAAATGCTCGACCCCAGCAGCGCCCCGCAGCAGGCAGGGGCCGTGGCTTTTTCCGACGCCGTGGAACGCGGCAGGACAGTCACTCTGCCGGCGCGACCGGCAACCGAGCTGGATGCATTATGTATGCTGCAATACACCGGTGGCACCACAGGTGTATCCAAAGGTGCCGCGCTCAGCCACAACAATATACTGAGCAACAGCCTGCAGACCCTCGATCGCTTAGGAGCGCGGTTCCGGGATGGCAAAGAGGTGGTGGTATGCCCGCTGCCGCTTTACCATATTTATGCGTTTACGGTGTGCATGATGACTTTCTTCGCCAAGGGCTGTCATACCCTGCTGATCCCCAATCCCCGGGATATCGATGGTTTTATCCAGGCCCTGAAGCCCCATCAGTTCACCACCTTTGCCGGTATCAATACCTTATTCGTGGGCCTGGCCCGTCACCCGGAGTTTGCCAAACTGAATTTCTCCGCATTACATCTCACGCTATCAGGGGGGACCGCGCTTACCAAGGGCGCAGCATCGGTCTGGCAATCTGTGACCGGGTGCAGTATTACGGAAGGCTACGGGTTGTCAGAAACCTCGCCGGTGCTGTGTTTTAACCAGCCTGGCGAAGAAGAGCTTGGCAGCGTGGGGCGGCCACTGGCTGA
>JBPEWW010000324.1:0-3749 GCA_052032275.1 Alteromonas sp.
AGGGGCTGCATATCGCCTTACGTACCCGCGCAAAACATAAAAAAACACCGCGCCACTGAGTATTGGCCGGGCACAAAAAAAGGCTTCCGAAGAAGCCTTTTTATTACGCGGTGCCGCCGACCGTGAGTTCGTCCACCTTCAGGGTGGGCTGACCCACGCCCACCGGGACACTCTGTCCATCCTTGCCGCACACGCCAACCCCTTTATCCAGCGCCACATCGTTGCCAATCATGGATATTTTCTGCATCACTTCAGGGCCATTACCAATCAGGGTGGCGCCCTTAACTGGTGCCGTGATTTTGCCATTTTCTATCAGGTACGCCTCGGCACTGGAGAAGACAAATTTTCCTGAGGTGATATCCACCTGGCCGCCGGCAAAATTCGGCGCGTAAATACCTTTATCGATGCTGGCAATGATTTCTGCCGGATCGTGCTGACCGGCCAGCATATAGGTGTTGGTCATACGGGGCATAGGCAGATGGGCATACGACTCCCGGCGGCCATTGCCGGTGGCTTTCACGCCCATCAGCCGGGCGTTCATTTTGTCCTGCATGTAACCCGTCAGCACCCCGTCTTCAATCAGCACGTTACGCTGGGTCGGTGTCCCTTCGTCATCCACGGACAACGAGCCGCGGCGATCGGCCAGGGTACCGTCGTCTACCACGGTCACGCCTTTCGCCGCGACCTGTTCCCCCATACGCCCACTGAAGGTGGAGGCCCCTTTGCGGTTGAAATCGCCTTCCAGACCATGCCCCACGGCTTCGTGCAACAGCACCCCGGGCCAGCCGTTACCCAGTACCACGGGCATAGTGCCGGCCGGCGAGGCCACGGCCTGCATATTTACCCGCGCCATATGCAGTGCATCGTCAGCCAGCTGCTCGTAATACGGTTTGCCGTTGTCATCCTGCGTAAAGAACGAATACGCATAACGCCCACCGGCACCGGCACTGCCCCGTTCACGACGGTCGCCTTTTTCCAGCAATACTGAACAGTTCAGCCTGACCAGTGGGCGCACATCTGTGGCCAGGGTGCCATCACTGGCCGCCACCAGCACTTCTTCGTAGACCCCGCTCAGACTTACTACCACCTGGTTTATGCCGGGCTCCTGACGACGGATATACCCGTCGACGCTTTTCAGCAAAGCAATTTTTTCTGCATCCTGCATGGCCAGAATAGGGTTATCTGACTGATAGCGTGTGGGGTAACTGCCGCGGCTCAGCGAGGCCACTTTCGCGCTGCCGCCCTCCGGGGCAATGGTGCGCGCCGCTTTGCAGGCGTCAGCCAGTGCATCAGGGTTAATGTCATCTGAATAGGCAAAGCCGGTTTTCTCGCCGCTGATAGCACGTACGCCTACCCCGCGTTCAATGTTGTAACTGCCCTCTTTGATGATCCCATCTTCCAGCACCCAGCTTTCATGCTGGCTCGACTGGAAGTACAAATCGGCAAAGTCGGTATCGTGACGATGGATTTGACCGAGCGCCTTCTCCAGTGCCTGAGGATCCAGTCCGGAATCGGTAAGTAGGTGGCGTTCAACGTTATTAGACAAAATGACTCCTGAATCGGTTATGTGCTTGCACGGGAATGTTTTGCTTCAGCTCCTCCCGCTCACGAATATCTACCTCGCAACGGGCCATGCCCGTTGCTTCGCCGAGCTCCGCCAGGGTATCGCCCCACGGAGAATAAATGACACTGTGGCCAAACGTTTCACGACCGTTTGCATGGACACCGGTTTGATTCGCGGCGACCACAAAACATTGTTTTTCAATGGCACGGGCGCGCACCAGGGTGTGCCAGTGGGCCTCGCCGGTATGCTGCGTGAAAGCAGCTGGCAACACCAGTATGTCGATATCGCCCATGGCCTCAAACAGGCCGGGAAAGCGCACATCATAACATACCGCCAGTCCGATTTTGCCAATTGGTGTGTCGGCCACTACCACCTGTTCACCGGCTTTTGTAAAACGGGACTCCTGATAGGACCCGGTGCTGTCATTCACTGACACATCGAACAGGTGAATTTTCTGATAGGCGGCAATACGCTCACCATCAGGTCCGTATAACAGGCACGATGCAGCAAACTTGTCCTGATCGTCCGACTGCATAGGAAAGGTGCCCGATACCAGATAGCACTGGTGTTCCCGGGCCAGCGCTGAAAGACGTTGCTGGATAGTTCCCTGCTGCGGTTGCTCAGCGATAGCCAGTTGATCGCGATCACGACAGCCAAACCGGGCGAAGCATTCGGGAAGCACCACCAGCCGGTCCTGACCCGGCGTCAGTTGTGCCAGCTGAGTGGCCACCGCATCCAGGTTTTCCTGCACGTCAGGCGTCGATGTCATCTGTATCGCTACCAGCTCTACCATCCCGTACCTCCATATTAAAGCGTTGTAAGTCGTCCTCGTTCAGCGGCGCCCCCTGCTCCTGTGCGGGCGGCGTGGTTTTGGCAGGCAACTCAATGTCTTTGCTGTCCCTGCCAATTTCATTGATCACTGGCTCACTGATGGTGCCGGTTACGTGATAATTCACATTCGAAATCACTTTGGCTGAAGTGAGCACCTGATCAATGGCCAGCGCCGCGAGCGCTGTTTGCGGCGTCGCTAAAAAGTACACCAAAAAGGGAAGATTCCCTGTAACATTGGGCGCGAAGGACACATTGTAGTTCAATTTTTTTGCCACCAGATCGGTATAGCCCTGGATTTCAATCTCCCCGGCCCCGCCGTCAATTTCGGTGTCATCGGTGAATGCCTTACCGTCGGTAATGGTCAGCGAGCCGCCCATTTCGTCATAGAAGAACCCTTTGGCAAACACATCCCGAAAATCCAGACTCAGCTTGCGCACCAGCGAGTTCAGGCTGAACAAGGTAAAAATTCGCGACCCCTGGTCGCTGATCTCCGTCAGGTAGCCATCGGTCAGGCCCCAGTGAATATCCCCGGTTACCGACGCCAGCGAAAAGTCCATCGGCGATTGTGGCCAGTGCAGGTCAAAGTCGATATCGGCTTCGGAGTCCTTGATGCCTGAATCAATCCCGTACTGACTTAACAGCGCCCCCACATCGTCACTGCGTACGGTGCCGGTCATATGCGTCTGGTTCACATTGTCATTAAACAGCCACTTGCCACTGGCCAGCAGCGTGCCGTGACGACTGCTGGCTTTTGCCTGGCGAACAATCATGCCATCTGACGCCCGGGCGACGTCGAGGGTCACTTCACCCAGTTCCCGGCCCAGTAAGCTACACTGCTGGCAGTGAAAATAGACGGGCGGTAAAGTGTCTGCATTCCAGCTCCGTGCTGGCGCATCCTCACTACTTTCCCACTTAGCCAGGCTCAGGTAGTCCGCTTCAATTTCAATGCCCCGTTGCAGCCACTGGTCATAGAGATTAATGGTGGCGCGGGCCTGCTCGGCATTGACCTCCAGCAACCAGTCGTTGTTTATTTGTTTGGCGGTCACGGCCACATCATTCAGGGTCTGCCCGGCAAACGTCAGTTCACGGGTATTGGCAAATATCCGCTCTGGCACACCAAACAAGCCAGGTTCGCCGTCACTGCCGCCGCCAATCAGCATCTCAATGGTTTTATACCAGCTGCCCACATCAATCGTGTCGAGCACCGCGGAGATACTGAAGCCCACGCCTAAGCCGACGAAGTCCGAATTACCCAGGGCCAGATGCGCACGGGAAAACTGGAACTCCTGATGGGGCAAAATCCCGTCAAACCGGACCTGTTCGCCCAGACTGGCCGCAATGGTCGAAGTGTGCT
>JBPEWW010000325.1:0-8492 GCA_052032275.1 Alteromonas sp.
TGCAGAGCGCTTATGCGTAAGTTACCGGCTGCCCCGATGCCGGGTCAATACGATCCAACGACGGACCGTCATAGGCATCAGCGAGTAATGCCACCACCGCTTCACCATAACGCTCGTACCAGAAATCTCCCATTACCTTCAGCTTGGCGATATTGGCTTCGCTGATGTCATCCATGGCATCATCCGGCGGCGCCGGCAAACCGGGCTGGCGGCGCATTTCCGAATTAACCCGAATGTAATTACCCGAGGCGCTCATCGTCAGCGCCTGATAAGCCACTACCCGTTCATCAGACAATACATCAATTAAATGGCCCTGGGTCATCCAGCCGATGGCCCCCCAGTGACGGGAGTCCGGCCCGTTAATTTTGCGGGTACGGTAGCCGGTGCCCACTGACAGCACCCGCAGACCGTCCCACGGCTCCGTTGGCCATAACCGGCGTGCCTCAGCGATACCACACATGGCAGGATTGTTCGCAATCACCCCACCATCCACCAGCCAGAGCGTTTCATTGTGAGGTGGCAGCGTGAGCGGACGGGTGGGGAAAAATGTCGGTGCAGCACTGGATGCGTCGGCAATATGGCGACTCTTTAGCGTCAGGTGGTCGGCGTGGGTGGTTTTAAGCACGTAGGGACGGCGGTTTTCGACCCCATATGCGACCGCCAGCACGTGACGATCTCTGGCCACTGCATCGGCCAGACTTGCCTCACCAAAATATTTTGCCAGCACAGCGCTTTTACCACTGGCTTCATACTTAGGGGCGTTAATGCCGTCAAATTCGAAAAGCCCGCGGTTAGGCCTGAATATCTTGCGCGCCATGGCCGGGCTGTACAGCCGGTTGATGTCGCTCATTGATAAGTCTGTGGTGGCCAGCGCGAGCGCGATAATACTGCCGGTGCTGGTACCCGCATAGAAGTCCACACAGTCTCTTATCCGCAGGGCGTGCTGCGCATGCAATGCATTGTCAATGCGTGACAGAAACTGGGTGGTCGCCGCACCCCGAATGCCACCACCGTCCAGTGATAATAATAACTTAGCCATTACGCGTTCCTTGTCGTTAAGTGAATAGTACGCCATTCAGTACTTAGCGGTATTACTATTGCATTGACGTTATCGGTATACATATGCAGCATCGCTTGCGTCATTTCGTGATAGCATGCATAACCCCATCATATTCTAAAATGCAGCCGGGCTGCACGACAAAAGAGGAACACCATGACAAGGCCGTATTTGTCTGGGCTTTTTTATACTCTGGTTCTGCTAATTAGTGTCTGTTGGCAGCCTACCGCATGGAGTCTGGTGGGAGAAACATCTGCTGACACCTGGCCGGCCGTGGCGGCGCCCTTTGTGGCAGAGATCCGTAAAACACCCGATACGGCTATTCGCGACCTGCAAAGTGCCTATGCATCGGCAATCAGCGAGGAAGAGAAAGCCAGTGTTCATGCGCTGCTAAGTCGCGCTTACTCTGCGCTGCTGCTGCATCAAAAAGCACTGGAGCATGCCGACCACGGCCTTAATCTGGTCTCGCCCGATGAACAGCCCTGGCTGTTCTACCAGCTGGCCGTCGCCAAAGCCGAAGCACTGGAGACACAGGGCCAGGCCAGCCGGGGCCTGGCCCTTACCCGTCCCGCAGTGGACTGGGCGAAAGCCAATCAGCACTATGACCTGCTTACCTACGCACTAAGTATTCAGGGCTATATCCACCTGGCACTGAGCACCACTGATGATGCCCTGGCTTTTTTTCAGGAAGGATTCCGGGTGGCGCAGGAGCACGCTACCCAGCTGCAGCCTGAAGACTTTGCCAGTATGATTGCACTGGTTTTCGAGTACCGCGGCGAATGGGACCAGGCCATCCCCTACTATCAGCAAGCTGAAGCGTACTACCGTAGCACTGACGCCTCGCTGGAACTGGCCAACACCCTGTTTGGGCTGGGCCGGGCTTATTACGCCACCGGAAATGCCCAACAGGGCTTATCGCTGCTGCGGGACAGCGCCAATCTGGCACTGGAAATAGGTGACCTGCAAGGCGCCGCCTACAGTTATGCGATTATGGCCGGCCACCTTATCCAGCAAGGCAAACTCATTGATGCGGAGGCGTTTTTAAATGAAGCGCTGGGAATATTTGAGGACGCCGACAACCCCTACATGCAAATTCAGACGTTAATCAGTCTGGCAAAAGTAGAGGAAAACAAGCAGCAGTTCGACTACGCCATGACGTTGCTGAACCGGGCCGATGACATTGCTGAGGGGGACGCATTTCTCGCGCAGAGTATCAGCATTGGATTGGAGAAATCCCGACTGTACGCGTCTTTCGGTGAATACGAAAAAGCGTATCAACTCATGCTGATAATCCGCGATCTGCAAACCAGACTCGAACAGCAACAAAATTCTCAGCGGTTACTGGAGCTTCGTACGGCGTTTGATTTGGAACAGCAGGAAGCCAAGAATGACCTGCTTACCGAACAGAACCTGCGACAGCAGACCCAGCTACTAAACGAACGCAAGTTGCAGCGGTATGTGTTCGCCATGGTTTTCCTGTTGATTGTTATCTCCCTGTTGCTGCTTTATCTGTACGTCAACGGTAAGCGTCACCAGGAGCGACTCGAGTTACTGGCTAATGAAGACGAGCTTACCGGCATGCTTACCCGGCGCAAAACCATGGAGGTACTGGATAACCAGGTTCAGCTGGCAGTACGCCATAAGGAACCTTTTGTAGTAGCGCTGCTGGATCTCGATCATTTCAAGAAAATAAATGACACCTTTGGACATCAAACCGGCGACGAGGTACTGCGTGCATTTGGTAGTCTCGCCAAATCCTCTTTTCGCAC
Organism: Alteromonas sp.; assembly: GCA_052032275.1. Lineage (GTDB taxonomy): Bacteria > Pseudomonadota > Gammaproteobacteria > Enterobacterales > Alteromonadaceae > Alteromonas. The sequence continues at coordinate 2,827 of JBPEWW010000325.1, forward strand.
CACCGACATTCTGGGGCGAATTGGCGGCGAAGAATTTCTGTTCGCTTTTCCTCACACCCAGCCTGAGCAGGCTGAAGACATGCTGCGACGTTTCATAGACGATGTCAAAACCATCCCCGGCCGAATCGGAAACGCCCGCTGCAAGGTCAGTGCGTCAGTGGGACTGGTTTCGTCGGCATTGGCCGATACGCCCCGCGAGCTCACTGTGCTCGCAGATGAGGCTCTGTATGAAGCCAAGCAAACCGGCCGTGACCGCATAGTGCAGGCACGACGCCCTGGCTAAGCACCACAAATTATTATGACTACAATGACGTCACTCAGATCGGGGAAAGGGTTTGTGATCACCCGCCGGGTCGTGAATCGCGGTGGTGAATCCTTTGTAGAACTATGGCTGGCAACGGATAATGGTCCGGTCTGCCTGCACACGCCAGCCCAGCAGAGTGTCTGCTTTGTGGCAGTGGATGACGTTACTGACGTACGCGCGATCATCCGCAGACACGGTCTGGGCATAGTCATTGAAGACAGTGACTTTCGCACCCTGGGCTTACAGCCGGTCAGCATTGTACGGGCCGCCAATGACTTTCAGCTGCAGCGCCTGCGCCGGCAACTCAAAGATCAGGATATCACCGCCTATGAAGCGGATATCCGCTTGCCAGACCGCTTTTTAATGGAGCGTTTTGTGTATGGTGAGCTCGCCTATCAGGGGCGGGAGGGTACCGGCAACCGGCTGGTCGACGGGCGTGTCAGGTCTGCCCGCTACACCCCATCGCTGAGCAGCCTCAGCCTGGACATTGAGTGTGATGAGCAGGAGAAGCTGTTCTCAGTGGCTCTGGCGTCGGCAAACTGGCGCGAAGTGATCCTCATTCCGCCTCCTCACCACCCACATCCTGTTCTAACCGATGCGACTTTTTCGCTGACGTTAGTCACAAGCGAAGCGGAGCTGCTCGCCCGGCTGGAGCAGAGCATTGCTGCTGCCGACCCTGATCTCATCGTAGGCTGGAATGTAAAGCAATTCGATTTTGCCGTTCTGGAGCGACGGGCACAAGCAGCCGGCACGGCACTGAAGCTGGGGCGCAACCGCCTGCCGGTTACACTACAGACCTGGTCAGACGGTCAGGTCATCGTCGACATACCCGGTCGCTGTGTGATCGACGGAATAGAAGCGCTTAAAACCATGACCTATCACTTTGAGTCATTTGCGCTGGATACGGTGGCCTCTGCGTTGTTAGGTGAAGGTAAGCTAATCGACAGCGAAGATAAACTGTCTGCCATCAAGCACCTTTACCAGACCGACCCGGTCGCCCTGGCGCAGTATAACTTTCAGGATACCGCGCTGGTTAACCGTATTGCTGAGAAGACCCGCTTTATTGATTTTCTGATTTTGCGGGCGCGTCTGACAGGCCTGGATTTAGGCAGACCTGGCGGCTCGGTGGCCGCCTTCATCAATGTTTACCTGCCGCACCTGCACAGACGCCGGTATGTGTGTGGTGTCAGGCCGGCCAATGGCGGGCTGGCCAGTCCCGGTGGCTACGTGATGAACTCCCGTCCGGGGCTCTATCGTCACGTACTGGTACTGGACTTTAAAAGTCTGTACCCCTCGATTATCCGTACCTTTTGCATCGATCCGCTCGGACTGGCAGAAGGACTGCAACACCCGGATCAGGCGGTGCCCGGCTTCAAAGGGGCAGCCTTCTCACGTGATCAGCATTTTTTGCCGGGCATCATTGCGAATTTATGGGCGCAGCGCGATGAAGCCAAGCAACAGCAGGACGGGCCCCGCTCACAAGCCATAAAAATATTAATGAATTCGTTTTACGGGGTGCTGGGAAGTGGCGGCTGCCCCTTCTATGACCCCCGGCTGGCCAGCAGTATTACCCTGCGCGGTCATGAGATCATGCAAACCACCGCCGCCTGGATACGTGAGCAGGGTCATGAGGTGATTTACGGTGATACCGATTCCACATTTGTGCACCTGCCCCATGTGGACAACGCCGACGAGGCAAAACAGACAGGCGAACAACTCCAGCATTATATTAATGCCAGGTGGCAACAGCACCTTAACACGCACTTTAATCTGGCCTGCTACCTGGAAATAGAATTTGAAACGCACTTTGATACGTTCTTTATGCCAACAATCCGTGGTGCTGACACAGGCAGTAAAAAACGGTATGCCGGGCTGACCTACCGCGATAATAAGCCGCAACTTATCTTCAAGGGCCTGGAAAGTGTTCGCAGTGACTGGACCAGTTTAGCGAAAACGTTTCAGGAAACCCTGTATACCCGCATTTTTGCTGGCGATGCCGTGGAGGATTACATTCGATTACTGGTTACAGCCGTGCGTGCCGGAGACCATGACAATGAACTGGTGTATAGCAAACGATTACGCAAACCGCTTGCTGAGTACACCCGCACTATTCCGCCTCACGTCCGGGCCGCCCGACGCACTGACGAGATAAACCGCCAGCAAAACCGGCGCCTTCGTTATCAGCATAAAACCCAGATCCGTTACTTAATTACTACCCAGGGTCCGCAAACGGTGGAACAGGTCACGGCCCCCCTCGACTACGATCACTACATTGACAAGCAAATAAAGCCTATCGCTGACAGCATCTTACCTTTTGTAGGCCTGGACTTTGACACTATAATCAACGAGCAATTAGGGTTATTCTAACCGTTCACCGCCTGGCCACACGCCAGAATTAATTAAAGGATCCGCCGTGAAAGCTGTACTGCTTCTGTGTTGCGTTATGATGCTCGGCTCTGCCCAGGCAGCGACCGTCTTTCTCACTCGTCACTACGAAAAAAATCCCGGTCCGGACCCGGCGTTAACCGCTCAGGGCTTGGCCCGTGCCCAGCAACTGGCAATCCGTCTCGGCGCTATCCCGCTGACTGCCATTTATTCCACGCCCTATCAGCGCACCACGCAAACCGTCGCGCCTCTTGCCGCGCAAACAGGGATCACGTTACGCCACTACTCGCCGGATGATCTCGCTGCCTTTGCGAAAGAACTGATGTCTCTGCCCGGCAATGTGGTGGTGGCTGGTCACAGTAACACCACGCCGCAGCTGGTTCGCTTGCTGGGCGGAGCCGAATTTACCCTGACAGAGAGCGACTACGGAAAACTGTTCATTCTCACCCCCGGTAAACCGTATGTCCCGGTGACGGTAGAGATGATCCCCCCACGCCCATAACGCCCCCCTGAGCCGGCAAGGCATACCCGCCCCGCTCGATGAATAATGCGAGGAGCCCCTCCCCGCTAACAGGCAACTCTGACCGCTGTTACACCGGCTCAGAGGTTATGAGCTGTAAGTGCACTGTCCTGCGTCGCATAGCGCACTTTCTGGCCCGGGCGCAGTCGCTCTGCACCACGCACAATCACGGGCTGTTCGGTGCGCAGGTCGCCGGAGACTTCAATGCGTTCACCCACCCCTATACCTGTGATCACCGGCACCTGTCTGGCTTCGTCCTGTTCGTTGATTTGATAAACAAATGCGCCGGTTTTACGAAGCACTAAGGCATCTCTGGGCACGGTGAGCCCTTCATGGGCATCGGAATGAGGTAACGCGACACGCACTGCACTGCCTATTGCAAACTCACCGGCGGCGAGTGACACCCGGATCTCCATCATACGTGAATTGGCGTTTCCCACTGGCACCAGAGCCCGGATTGGCTGGCGACGGGTGTGCAACTGATCGGTCACCGTAACCGGCATCCCCCGTTCAAGGTAGGGGATCACGGTCAGCGGAGCCCGAATGGCCACCTCTGTACGGGTAGGGTCAACAATATGAATTAATTCTTCGCCGATGCCGGTATATTCACCGGGGGAGCGCAGGCGCGAAACCACTAACGCGTTAAAGGGTGCGCGTACCACGCTATTTGCAATCTGATATTCTGTTAATGCCTGGCTGCCATTTGCCTGTGCCAGCTCCTGTCGCGCCACTTCAAGTTCGGCGTGTGTTTCATCAAGCTGCTCTGCGGAGACACTGTTGGTTTCAGCCATAGCATCCAGACGTCCGACACGGGATTCTAACCGGGCAACCCTGGCTTGCCACTTCGCAATATTGGCCTGGTCCTGAGCCAGGGTGAGCCGTAACCGGGTGACATCGAGCCGGACTAACGGGTCCCCCTCAGTAACCTGCGCGCCTACCTCTGCGAGCCATATCACTCTGCCTGCCACTTCTGAGGCCACCGAAGCATCATTAACACTGACCACCGTGCCTGGTACCCAGACCTGTTGCGATATCACTTGCTGGGTAACCTCATCAAGCTCCACTAACGGCGCGGGTGGCGCGGGCTGCTGAGCCAGCGTACTGGCACTTATGGTCAGGCCAATTATCAGCACGCCAACAGCCTGAGTAAGGGCAATCTGTAATCTGGTCATAGTGTTATATCCTGTGTTTTGCGTGAAGCGGGTCGGAAACCCGAGCTTGCTGTAGTCTTGAAAAGCCAGGCAGGCGCAACTGTAACAGTGTGGGCAGCAGGATGAGCGTGAACAGTGTACTGACCGTCATCCCGCCCACAATCACCGCAGCCAGGCCCCGGTATATCACGCTGCCAGCCCCGGGCAGCAGTAACAATGGCAGCATGCCGAACAGCGACGTGAGGGTACTCATAAAGATGGGCCGCAACCGTAGCAGCACGGCCTGACGAACCGCCTCCTGCCGGTTTAATCCGTTCTTTTCACCCAGCCGGGTCTGATGGACCAGCAAAATGGCATTATTGACAACCAGACCAAGCAAAATAATAAAGCCGATCATGGTTAACAGGTCCATCGGCTGAAACGTGATCAGGTTTAACAGCCGTATCGCTATAACACCGCCCACGGTGGCAAGCGGCAACGCCAGCACCACCATGATGCTGTCTTTCAGTGAGCGAAACAGCCCGGCCATCAACAGCACCAGCAAACCCATCGCGAACAAAAAGTTTGTACTCATGGTGGTGATCGCTTTCTTAAGACTGTCGGCACTGCCACCATAATTGATCGCGCCGTCCACAGGCATGACTGACAGAATCGCAGGCTCCACCTTTTCTTTTACAATCGCCATCGCTTCTTCCAGAGTCATGTCGTCCGGAGGATTAAAGTTAAGTGTGAGAGTACGGCGGCGATCTATTCGCTGTATCCGGGAAGGCCCTACATCCCGGTTTACCGCGACAAGTTCACTGAGCTGCACGATTTGACCGGAAGGCGTCATGACCGGTGTCGCGGCTAATTGCTCAGGGGCAGACCAGGACTGTCCACGAAAGATAATATTGAGTCGCTTGATGCCATCAAAGTATTCCCCCACGTACATACCATCACCCATCGCGCGCACCAGATTAGCAACCCGTTGCCGGTCGTAGCCAACTTCTGCAATACGGCTATCATTGGGGATAAACTGTAGCTCAGGCTCGCTTTGCTCAAGTTCAGGGTTGGCCCGTACATTGGCCTGGGGGAAAATACCTCTAAGTGTCTCCAGGCCCACTTGTGCAGCGGTTACCAGCCCCTCCTGGTCAGTCCCCTGCAAATGAATGTCAATGGAACGGCCATTGCCGAAGCCGCCAAATAAGTTCCCCTGCATGGCGAAGGTCTGAGTGTCAGGCAGGTCTTTCAGTATTTCATCACGGACTAACGCTTCTAATACTTTCACCTGGCTCTGATCCTTAGCACGAACGCCTAATGTTCCGCC
>JBPEWW010000326.1:0-2076 GCA_052032275.1 Alteromonas sp.
ACTTTGTGCTGATGGATTATGGCTCAGGTGCGGTAATGTCTGTTCCAGGCCACGACCAGCGTGACTGGGAGTTTGCCACTAAATATCAGCTCCCCATCCAACAGGTCGTCGCGCCAGCACAAGATGCACAGGAGCCCTGTGATCTCAGCCAGGCGGCCTATACCGAAAAAGGTGTATTGGTTAATTCCGGCGAGTTTGACGGTCTCGGCTTTGCAGATGCCTTTGACGGCATTGCCACTAAATTGCAGTCGCTGGGACACGGTGAACGCAAGGTCAACTACCGGCTGCGTGACTGGGGTGTGAGTCGTCAGCGCTACTGGGGCACCCCTATTCCCATGCTGAATCTGGATAACGGTGAGTCGGTTCCGGTCCCCCCGGAAGACCTGCCGGTCACCCTGCCTGAAGACGTGGAAATGAATGGCGTGATTTCCCCTATTAAAGCCGACCCCGAGTGGGCGAAAACTCAGTATCAGGGGCAGCCTGCCACTCGCGAAACGGATACGTTTGATACGTTTATGGAGTCATCGTGGTATTACGCACGGTACGCCTGTGCACAAAACCCAGAGGCGATGCTTGACCCCGGCCAGGCCAATTACTGGCTGCCGGTTGATCAGTATATCGGCGGTATTGAGCACGCCATTTTGCACCTGCTGTACTCACGCTTCTTCCATAAACTGTTGCGGGACGAAGGCCTGGTAGACTCAGATGAGCCTTATAAGCGACTGTTGTGTCAGGGCATGGTGCTGGCCGACTCCTTCTACCGTGAGGACACAGCAGGTAAAAAGACCTGGTATGCCCCTGATGACGTGGAAACAGAAAAAGACACTAAAGGCCGGATTGTCAAAGCCTGGCTGAAGGCTGACGGTGATCCTGTCTTGCATGGCGGTATGACCAAGATGTCGAAGTCAAAAAATAACGGCATTGATCCTCAGCAGGTGATCGATCAGTACGGTGCTGATACCGTGCGTCTGTTTACCATGTTCGCCGCGCCACCAGAGCAAACCCTGGAGTGGGTGGACTCGGGTGTGGAAGGCGCCAACCGCTTTTTACGCAGGGTATGGAAACTGACCCAGGAACATATTCAGCACGGCGAGCCCGCCACGTTGAATGTGGCCGCACTGTCAAAAGACCAGCAGGCACTGCGTCGTGAAGTGCACAAAACCATTCAGAAAGTCACTGACGATCTGGGTCGTCGACAAACTTTCAATACCGCTGTCGCGGCAGTGATGGAACTGCTCAATCATCTGCAAAAAGCCCCGCAGGAGAGCGAGCAGGACATCGCCCTGATGCGCGAGGCTGTAGAAAGTGTTTTACTCTTGCTGAATCCAATCACCCCGCACCTGTCGCATACCCTGTGGCATCAGCTGGGCCACAATGAAGACGTGGAAACCGTGGCCTGGCCTGGGGTGGATGAAAAGGCACTGGTGGAAGACGAAAAACTGATCATTGTGCAGGTAAACGGTAAGGTGCGCGCGAAAATGACGGTGGCCGCCGACGCCGATAAGGCCACGGTCGAAGCGCAGGCGTTGAGCCAGGCGAATGTGCAGCAATTTACCGAAGGCAAAACTGTACGTAAGGTAATCGTGGTGCCTGGCAAGCTCGTTAATATAGTGGCCAACTAACCATGCGTAGATTCGGACTGACAGCCTTACTGAGTCTGCTGATAGCCGGTTGTGGGTTTCAGTTGCGGGGCGGGCAAACCCTGCCCCCAAACATCAACCAGGTGGCGGTTGACGCCGTGCGCGTACATTCTCCGCTGGCCAGAACCCTGCTGGCCAGGCTGGATGTTTACGATATCCAGCGTCTGCGCGCCAGCAAGGTGACCAATGCGGATCGCACCGTGCTGGTGCGCATTTTGCCAGAGTCGCTGGAACGCCGGCTATTGTCCGTTTACCCCTCCGGCCAGGTGGCTGAGTACGAGCTCATTTATGGTGTCAGGTATGAGGTGCAGTTCCCGGGGGCCGATGCGGTGACGGCGTCGTTTGAGGTGTTGCGGGATTATCAGGACGATCCTGACCAGGTCCTGGCCAAATCACGGGAGCTGGATTTAGTCCTTCAGGAAATGCGCGAGGAAGC
>JBPEWW010000327.1:0-11554 GCA_052032275.1 Alteromonas sp.
GTGATCATCGCGAAATCGGCGCCCGGACTGATGGCCATAAAAACGGCAATAACGGTAACACTGATGAATTGTGACGCGTACTGACTAAGTGTAACGGCTTCCATAACTATTCAACTTTGACTGACTTTCAGTGGGGCTTTTGGATAACGGCGCGTTTGCTGCTACCTGACCTTTTCTGGCGGGTTGCCCGTGGCAGGCTCAGGCTGATGCCAGATAAGACAAGGGTGGGGAGTGTAATACAATTGGACGCCACCGGCTATTCAGTGATGCTGTGCGCCACGCAGTGTCGTCTTCCGGGTACCCTTCAACGCTGTGGCATTATCCTGAACGAAAAAGCGGGTTAAGCGGATAACAAGGGGCCAGCGTGCCGTGCCACCAGACAGCAAAGCATGACGGCGCCTGGTAAGTAACCGGGACTGCGGTCGTGGGGATGGCGGTGCCCGGCAGGCGCATTATTGGTCTTTTTCCTTGTTCTTTTTCGCGGCAAGCACCGCACCGACAAACAAAATAAATATCAGCAGTCCGGCGGCCAGTAAGATGTCAATGATTAAGTCCATAAGCTCCAATCCAGGTTATATTTTTTGCTACCAGCATAAGCGGGTGGGGTGATTGCTTGGGTCACACCTGTTGTGTCAGTGTTCACGGCCAACTTATGGTGGCCAGAGTCCAGGGCGCCCCATCGTCGCGCACCCCAGCTCCGGTTGTCCTTATCAGAGGGACGCTGCCGGGGTGAGCTGCGCATTCGCAGGCTTTCACCTGAACGTACAGGCACAGTAAGCGGTGCAGGCCGCAACCCAATTTAAATATGGTTATAACTTACTGGCTTCCGCTACTGCTTTAATGTCTTTTAGATCCTGATCGATGGTTTTTTTCAGCGCACTTTTGGCCATCCAGCCTGTCAGCGCCCAGAGAATTTTTGCCATCAAAGTTTCCGGCTTGCCATGGAAATGCATGGTCAGCGAGGTATGTTCTCCTGCCTGACGCAGCGCCAACCGGGACGTATACACAGCGCCATGACTGGCAGCTTCGGTTTCATAGAAGTCAGGAGCACTGGCCTGTGTCACCCACATTTCCTCAGTGGCCTCCTTACCCATCATTTCCCGCGTTTCACGCCACTTTAGCCCGGTAATGGATGGACCCGTAGCAGGCTGCAAAATTTCAATTGCTTTGATACCCGAGATCCGGTGTTGCGCATTTTCAATGTCGGTAATGATGCTCCACACCACTTCCTGAGGGGCCTGAATATCAATACTTCTGCTTACTTGCATAGGGATGTCCTTAATAATGAGCGCGACAATTGCACCACGGGCTAACCGGCAGCGTACGCGGTGAAGCAGGCCACCGCATTCGGCGGCGTTGATGAAACCCGCTGGCCTACGCTAAGCATATGTCAGTTCTGGTTTTTTGCCATAGCCGGCGAGAAGTTGATGCACGTTAAAGAATTAAGGAAGCTGTCTCGCCCGGCAGCTGGCCCGCGCGCAGCAGATGACTGGCGTGCATGCACGGGCTCAGCGTAACAAACTGTCCTTGCTGGCGCGGCGGTTGATGCTGCCACCGGCAGGTGATTTGGCCTCTTCTTCGGCCTGACAACGCACACACAGCTGCACGCCGGGAATGGCAACCCGGCGTGCTTCAGGGATAGGCGCATCGCACAGTTCGCAGTGCTCGGCGCTCTCGCCTCTGGGGATATTGCTTCTGGCACTGGCAACCGCGTCTTCAACGCTGGCGTCAATTTGCTCCTGAACCGCGCCGTCTTTCGCCCAGCCTCCGGCCATAGTGCCTCCTTTTGCGTACTTAACATCACGCTTACTTGAGGTGAGACGTGAATGCACGGCGTGTGCTTTCAGCCACCACTGCGTGATTGACATGTTTACCTTATCTATAGTTACGCTGGCGGTGGAAAATACGTTCGGTATTCGCAAAACTGACATGCCGGGCGCAGCAAAATGCTCCGCACACGGGTGTTGCAGCGTTCAGGTTGAGGCAGATACCGGGCCGAAGCTGGGCGAGGCTTATTAATTATGCCGGTTGAGGAGGCTGATGCATCAGACCATGGTTTTAACGGTGGATAAACCCAGTGAAACGGCCAGCCCACATGCACCGGCTGCAAAGATGCGAGGCCGGCAGTCTGAATAATGCCAAACAGGGGGTTACCGGAAAGTCATCACCAGCAACACGACTAACAGCGCGAGGCTGAACAGGCCGAGAATGGCACACCAGAATTTGCTGGCAGTATGGCGGGCAGCCCTGGCGGTGTCTGTATGCCGAGGATACTTGCCCAGCGTGGCCAGCTTGCAGACCAGGTAGCCCACCCGGTAACACAGGGCCCAAAACACGAGATCGACAAGCAGAAAGGCAACGACTCTGATTAGTCCTTTACCGGCTTCACTGGCTACAACGTCCATTTATCATTCCTTTTTTAAACACCCTGCCGACAACTAGGGCGCGGGTGTATGTATTTTTACCCCCGAGAACTTACCGTACATCGGGGCGCATTGACAGGGAATTATGAGCGACAGCATGACGAAATACGCTGGCGGCCAGGTACTTTGCACTGGCAATGTCTGCCTCGTGCACCGTGCCGTCAGTGCTTTGAGCGGTGACACCCAGCTGGCACCCCAGACGATTCACGCCACCGGGTGTATGGTTATAGGGGGCATCCAGGCTAACCCACAACATGCCGTGCTGGCTGGCTAACAGTTGCAGGTACGCCAGCGTAGCGGACTGATCACCGTTGAGTCCGGTGCCTGAGGTGACTCCGGCAGCCAGCTTGCCGGCCCAGCGCTGCTCTGCCCAAAAGTCGCTGGTGGCATCCGCAAACGCTTTAAATTGTGCCGCGACACCGCCCATGTAAGTGGGCGAACCAAAAATAATGGCCTGACATGAATGCAGTGCAGCGAAGATATCATTGTCAACAAACCGCCCGTCTACAATTTGCTGACCCTGTACACGGTGCTCTAGCACCTCGCAGGGAAACTGACGCAGTTCAGCGCTAATAGCCATCATTAAGCTGCCGGTGACATCCGTATTGCTAAAACACACTAACCCTATTTTAATCAAAAAATCGCTCCTTAGATTGTTCACGCATAGTAGGGCAGGTGTCCCCTGTATCTGTGCAAGCACGTAACCTTTTCACTGAAATACCCTGGTGCGGAGGGCCATTGCAGTGCCATTGACGTGAACAATGTACGGGCGAAGATTGTGCCGCTGCCAACATCAATCGCTCCTGGCTACAGGGCCTGCTCGCCGCCGCGACACCTGAAATTGATCAGATAAATAATAAACGCATCAGCACCAATATGTATAACGGAGGCCAGTAACGGCCCAAAGCCCGCGTCGGTGGATAATTTCTCAAGAAACCGGTTATCAGGGCGCACTAAATAGGTGAGTTGATCGGTGGCTGCTGCGAGCAGGCTGTACTCATTGTATACCGCAGACAGATTCGTGAGCGCGAATGCGCCGAATAAGCCTATCACCACCTTACGTTTCGACTCAGTCCAGATGACCTTTGATGAAAATATCCAGCCAATCAGAAACACGCACGCGGTGACGTAAAAATTCCATAAAAAGCCGACTTGCTCACGAATGGTTAATATTGCTGTAACTAACTCCGATGCGTTCATATCCCTTCCTTGTGTTTTTAAAGCCCCTGCTATTCACCAGCCGGTGACAATTTATCCTTCCCGCGGCTGCCAGACACTATTTCATGATAGCGATGGGAGTCGGGATAAATGCGCCAGCTGTAAACAGTGGAGCAAATAGCGCTTTGCCCGCGCGGATTACTGTGCGTATTCAACCAGCTCTTCAACATACAAATAGTCGTCCTGGATTTGAGTGAGCTTAATAAACGTTTTGAGTGCAGGTGCATAAACATGAATATCTTCAGTGCTGGCACTGTAGCCCCGGGTATTGGTCATCACCCCTTTATACTGAATGGTGTACGCCATAAAGGTACCCGCAGCCACGGTTTCAGGCTTAAATGACAGAACCTCTGCATCCTGAATAGTGGCGCCCCTGGTGCCATCTTCACTTTCCCAGTGATCTTCATAGGTCCAGGTTTTGCCAACCTGCAACGGCCAGTTATAGCGGGCCCCCTGGCCGTTATCCGGTTTCACAAGCTCACTAAGCGGCAGGGTGCGGGACGCGGTGACCATGAACAACTCGCCGTTATTACTGATTATTTTTTTAGTGTCTGTGCCGTGTGCGCGAACCTCGCCGGAACCGGTGACGCCTTTGTATTGCCACACCCACTTTTCGCCCTCGTTATAATCGGCCAGGGTAGGCTGCAGTGTGGTATCAGCCCCCATCGCTGCGTTACACATACACACAAGGGTTGCCGTCAATAACGCTGAAATTTTAACTCGCATGCTGTCATGTCCTTTTATATTCAATGGCTAAGTGCAGTCCGTGGCCTTCTGCTTGGAAGTGAAGGGGCAGCAGTGAACACTGTGATCTTGCAGGCAAAGCAAGCCGGTAAGCACTCTGCAGCCAGCCCTTCTGTGTGCACAATTTGAGTGTGCCGTGTGACAGCAAACCCGGTAAAAAGAAACTCTATGCTAAGAACGAAGAGCCGGTCAATATTTATTGCTAATCAACAACATATCGCGTGAGCGGCAAACACGCCCGACCAGGCAGACGCGCTACGCTGCCCGCGCTGCATAGCAATGCTCGTTGAGGGAACACGCGAACAATTTGTACTACCAAAGTTTACAGAGGATGGTTGCGCAAACCGCCCATTTATCTAAACGAGTGGCAAGGGAGGAGGGCAGCAGTGAGTTGGCCTACCCAAAAAAGCAAGCATGCTGATCCTGCTCCACTGCTGAAAAAAATTCGTCGATAGAATTTACATAGAGCAGGGGCTCGTAACCATGCCATTTCAAATCCTGGCGCATCCAAAATATTTTCCATTTCCCCTGCGTGCGGACAAACGTAGTTTTGGCGATATCCCGATCCTGATATTCAGACGGGCGATTCCAAACGGGCCGGGTCTCGTAGATATATACTGACTGGTTTTCCAAACGCCAACCAATATCTAACTGCTTGCGGATATGAACCGGTGGTCTGCACCTGTTTAAAAATGCTGCCCCGGCTTTCTCGACTTGCTTTACTTCGAATTCACTTAACGCCATAGGTTCTAATCTCTGTTAGCCGTTATCGAATGGTTTCATCGCTGGCAGGTTACTGAACGCGTTACGATTTTGCAGTGTCACTGTTGGGAGGGTCGCCTGACACGTCTTTTTTCTCTATTTGCTCACGCTTTTCTTTCTGAATGGCTTCTGTCGATGACGGTGGAATAGGAAAAAGTGAAATAAGGGGAAAAACGGCTAAAAATATAAACGCCCCTTTGTTACTGCGTTTAGCCCAGCGTACTAAGTAACTTAAACGACTCACCAGCACAATTGTCGTCACGCTTGTCACAGCAATAGCAAGAGTGCGAGCATGGTCCTGAAGAAAGGTAATAAAATCCATTTTAAATGTTCACTGAGTCATTCCTATACAAAACATAAGGACTGATCTGCAAACCTCAAGCGCATGAGATGCTTAGCCGGCGAAGGCAACGCAATTCCTCAGACTGCGCCCCCGGGGTTGTGGTCTCAAGGGGGGCCATAAGCAGCGGTTACTTGTCGACAATAACGTCAAAACCACCGTAAATAATGCGCTTACCATCAAAGGGCATGGGGTTATTTTCAGGCTTCATCCGTGGATCGTCCATTATCCGTTGCCAGCCACTGTCCCGCACTTCCTTTGACGGCCACACCACCCATGAAAAAACCACCGTTTCGTTGTCCTGCGCTTTAACCGCCATTGGGAATGACGTAATTTCACCATCGGGGACGTCACTGCCCCAGGTTTCAATCACCTTTAAAGCACCAAACTCTTTGAACATTTCTGCTGCCATTTCGCTGTGTGTAATGTACTGCGCTTTGTTTTCGGTAGGCACAGCAGCGACAAATCCATCGACATATGACATCGTTAAACTCCTATCAGTGAAGTAATAACCATAGTCCAACAATGCCACAGCACAACGTTATCCGGTTTTTTTTTAGCCAGGCTGGGCGAGCATGTTAACAGCGTAACCGAACAACAACCTGAGTTAGTCAGCTACCTATGAAGTTGCCTGGTGACATGGACAGGTACATGGTCACCGATTACGATGGGTATGTGACTGCCAATTAGCGGCGGCGCCACAACCCAGCGGAGAGCTCATTATAAGGCCGCGCGCCAGCTGTTGAGTTAGCAGTCATTCAAAAACGCGTGCAACGCGTGAATGTCTACCGGTTTTAAAAAGTGCGCGTTAAAACCTGCTGCATCAGCCCGTTTGCGATCAGCGGCCAGTCCGTAGCCGGTGAGCGCCGCAAGCGGCGTGTCAGGCAGTTGCTGGCGAAGGCGTGTGGCTATCTCGTACCCATTCATTCCGGGCAGACCGATATCCAGCAGGATTACCTCAGGCTGAAACGCGCCGACGCACTGCAGTGCACTGGGCCCATCATGCATGGTTTTTACATGATGCCCGGCCACTTCCAGCAGCAGGCTCAATGTTTCGGCAATGTCCAGATCGTCCTCCACCAGTAGAACCCGCTTGCTGCGCGGCGTGCCTTTGGGAACGGGCTGAACCTTATGCCTGATACTGGCACTGGCTGTTTCAAGGGGCAGGGTGACCAGAAATTCAGCGCCCTGGTTGAGCCCCTCACTGCGCGCCTCAATCTGTCCACCGTGTAACTCAACCAGCCGGCGAACAATGGTTAATCCAATACCCAGCCCGCCTTTAGCGCGGTCAAGGCCACGTTCTGCCTGCTTGAACATATCGAAAACCCGCTCCAGCATGTCGGGGGTCATCCCTATGCCCGTGTCTGTCACACGCAGTTCCACGTGCTGTTCCCGTTGCGCGACACACAGTGAAATGTTACCCCCGGGATCGGTGTACTTAGCAGAGTTCGTAAGCAGGTTCACCAGAATTTGCTCAAGCCTGACCGAATCGCCGATGACAGAAAGCGGCGTTTCAGGCAGGGAGACATTGAGCTCGTGATTAAACTCGGCCATAAGCGCCTGAACGCTGTCCACTGCATGGGTGGCAATCTGCACCAGATCGGTCGGTTCCTGTTTAATATCAACCAGACCGCGGGTGATGCGCGAGACATCCAGTAAATCGTTGACCAGCCCCTGCAGAATGGTGGTCTGACGATCCAGAATACCCAGGTAACGGTCGTTCTCAGGGGCGGCGTCATGTTCCAGCACTTTGATGGTATTGCTGATTGCCCCCAGCGGATTGCGAAGTTCATGGGCGAGCATTGCGAGGAACTCGTCCTTGCGCCGGTCTTCCTCTTTAAGTTGCTCGTTAAGCATATTTAACGCGTCGGCGGCCTGACGACGTAGCCGGGCGAGCTCAAGGCAGGCGCCTACCCGGGCGGTCAGTTCGCGGGCTGCGAACGGCTTAACCAGATAATCATCTGCCCCTGCCTCTATGCCTTCTACCCGGGCTTCCTCTCCCGCCCGGGCCGACAGCAGGATGATGGGAGTGTTGCGTGTTGTCTCGTTATTACGCAGCTGCTGCAGAAGGGCGAAGCCATTCATACCTGGCATCATTACGTCGGTGAGGATCAGATCAGGCGGTGACGCCAGCGCACGTGCCAGCGCGGCATCGCCATCATTCACGGCCTCCACCGTCCAGTAATGGCTTAAAAGCCGCTGCAGGTACTCGCGCATGTCGGCGTTGTCGTCTGCCAGCAGGATCCGCGCTTTGGCTGCCCCCTGCGTGGCTGACTCAACGCGGTAGGGTGATGCCACACCGGGTATATCATCGTTGTCGGTGGATGTGGGCGGTAACCAGCGTAGCGCCTCTTCTACATAAGGGCGTGCGCCAATGGCCGTTGAGGCCGGGCGCTCCTGGGCGCTGACATATTCAGCTGGCAGGTGGGCGCAACCAAACGGGAGGCGCACCGTAAAGATTGTCCCCACGTCAACACGACTCTGCACAGCAATGGTGCCGCCGTGCAGGGTGATTAACTCCTGGACCAGCGACAGGCCAATCCCAGTGCCTTCGTGGGTGCGCCCTTGGTTATTGGATACACGATGGAAACGCTCAAAAATGTGCGGGAGCTCATGCTCGGCTATCCCGGTACCGGTATCTTCGATGAGCAGCTCCACCTCGGTATCCAGTGAGTGCAGGGCAACACGGATCTCACCGTTGAGGGTGAACTTTAGGGCGTTGGAAAGCAGATTAAGAACAATTTTTTCCCATTTGTCGCGGTCAACATACACCTGCTCGTCCAGCTCGGCGATGTCCACCTGCAGAGTCAGCCCGGCCTTTTCAATGGCAGAGCGAAATGTGCTGGTAAGATCCCGCGTTAATTTAGCGAGGTCGGTAGGCGCATAGCACGCATCAGTGCGCCCGGCTTCAATACGTGAGAAGTCCAGCAGGGTGTTGACGAGTTTAAGCATGCGCAGGGCGTTGCGGTGAACCATGGTAAGCTCCGCTCCCTCAAGCACCTGCCCGGACGAGCGCAGTGCATCTTCCGTCGGGCCCAGCATCAGGGTAAGCGGAGTACGCAGCTCATGACTGACATTCAGGAAAAACGCCGTTTTGGTGCGATCGATTTCAGCCAGCGCCTCTACCCGCTTGCGCTCCTCTTCATAAGCCCGGGCGCTGTCCACGCCCCGGGCAATCTGACTCGCGGTGAGTCGAATAAGCTCATGATAAGCATCATCCAGCAAGCGCAGTGGACTCAGGCCCACCACCAGAAAGCCGTAAGGCTCCAGGCCGGAACCTTTAAGCGCCGTGATGACAGCCCGCTCGGGGGTGTAATCCCGGCTACCGCCCGGCAGCGAGTCTATGGTGCCGAGCACATCATCAATGACTAACGGGTTATCCGCAGACACCTGATGCAATGGCCAGGCTTGTCCGCGGTTCTCGCTCAGCGAAAGGGTAGTCGGTTTGCCGGGCCCCTGATAGTCGTCGAGACCCGCACTGGCGGCAAGTGTGGCATGCTGGCGATCGTCATCGACCAGATAAATAAGTGCAAAAGGAAAATCCAGGTCGTTGCCGGCTAACACTTTGGCCGCCTGGTGGCACGCGTCCTCTGCGGTGCTGCTGGCAGGCTGGGCTCCGAGATCGCGAAGTAACCGCAGCTGACGCTCACTTTGCACCTGAACAGTGGCTTCCTGACAGACTACGAGCATACCACCAATGCCGCCGCAGTCATCGCGCACCGGGCTGTAGGAAAACGTGAAATAGGTTTCTTCTATGAAGCCTTTGCGGTTCATCGGTAAAAATAAGTGTTCGTTCCAGGTGGCGCCTTTGCCGTGAAGCACATCGTCAATTTGTGGCCCGACAATGTGCCATACTTCCTGCCACACTTCGGCCGCGGGCTGACCAATTGCGTTTGGGTGCTTGCCGCCTAATACCGGCACATAGGCCTCATTGTAAATATGCAGCAACTCAGGCCCCCACCACAAGGTCATAGGAAACCGGTTTTCGAGCACCATGGCTGCCATCGCGCGAAGACTGGCTGGCCATTCGTCGTAAGGGCCGAGTAAGGTGGTGTCCCAGGCAAACGCGCCTAAGCGTTGTGCCAGATCCCCAGTACCTGAGAGTAACTTATCGACACCGTGATTGTCCGCTTCTCGCTCCGCCGTATTACGCTGCTTATTCATCTGAACCTGGTTCCTAAAGTCTGCCTAAGTGCTAGCTGTCGCTGTCAGCGTACACTGAGCAGGTAGGGGGTGAGTGAGGACGACACTGCGTCTGATTAAAGACAATACCAGCCCTGTCGCAGCTATACAAAGGAAGTATGTAAGCTACGGCTATGTCAGCCCTGCGCAGACCGGTCCAACGCTTGCGGGGTCTCCACTGCTGTACACCAGTATAGCGGGCTGCGGGCGTTGGTGCGGCCTGCTGCACTTAATTTACGGTTCGTCGCTGCTACGGCTACGATACGGGCCCAGGCATTGCTAACTTCACGCGCCGCCATGATGAATGAGCCCATGGTTAGTTATCGGGTGGGCAGGGTTGATTCAGCCCAAGCGCTTTTTGCTTTTTCTTTGTAAGCCCTAATGACACCAGCCGGTATGACTCAAAGAGATAATATTCAAGTTCCTCATTGTCGATACTGTCGGCCTCATAAAGCTGGATCCATTTCATGCCGCGTGCCGCCAGATACGGGGCGGGGCGATAGCCGGGCCGGGCTGCTAAGAAGTGGTAGTTTTGCTCAGATGCTTTGAACGTCACCGCCGGCTGGCCGGTTTTTTCCCAGCCTCCGATAGCAAACACTTTTCCGCCCACCTTCCATACATCTGAATTTCCCCACTGTACCACATGGGTAGTGGCAGGCAGCGATTGGCAAAACGCGTTAAACTGCTGATAATTCATTACTGTCTCCAGCCTGACACCGTGGCGCAATCACGTTTAAAGGCAGGCCGTGACAGGCCGGTAACCCTCACGTGACTACCACCGCCCCTGATTGCGACGACTATGGTACGAAAACCAACCACATAACGTAACCTACTTGCAGTATATGCAGTGCAGGGAAGACTGACACTTAAAATTCCGGGTAGTGCAAGTAAAAAGGCGTGATCATCCGGCATGTGGGAACGAGAACAGCGCCGGGCTCGCCTGGTTACGCCGCCGTGTTGGGGTGCCGGTAAGCCATGTGCGCGCTTTGGTAAGTAAGGTGAGACGCCTTATTTCACAACGCCAAGATACATGAATGCACCGCCTGCCGCTAGCGCGATTATGCCCAGTGGACGAAACCAGACACCGATTTTGGCTGTAGCCAGGGCAAAGCGTTGATGCCGGCGTGAGCCAACCACAATAAGAAAGATACTCGCAAAGCAAAGCATCCCCCCCAGCACCAACAGCAATAACGGATAGCTGGAATACCTAGACTGCCAAATGAATAATAATCCAACACTAAGACGGCTGGCTATCTCAAAGCAGTGGAACCCGGATTTACTGCTAAACCTGGCAATGCCATTTGCGAACCCCACGGGATTGAAGAGCATGATGCCACCCAGAGTAACCATGCCGAACCCAAAAAGAGCAAGTAACATTTAATCGCTCCACGGCGAAGAGCAACCCAGCCTGAGCCGCAGACACCCATGTAAAAATAGTGTCGCCGTGTGCGGGTGTGCCTGACCGTGAGCGAAGGCAGAAATCGTCATAGCCTGCTTACACACCGCTGCTAACATGGCGCCCGGTCAGCTTTTCATACAGCCTCTGAACGGCATCTTTGCCGGTGATGCCGAACATTATAAACAACACGCCTACCAGAAAGCCCAACACGCTGCCAAGTGCCGATAAATGTTCCGTTAGCAGGATATAGCCATAGGTACACGTAAACACTACGCCTAAAATGGCCCCTAATATCCTTATAAACGTCATAAAAGTGTCCTTATCAACGTGGCCCTTTATTTTCACATTAGGCCGAAAGGCACTACCGCGTCTGTTTATTGCCCAGCAGGACAACCGTGCGGAGCGCTATATAAGAGTTTTTCTATACTCAATAACCCAAAAAAGCGTGCGTTGCAGGCGAAATGAAAACCACGGGTTGCCACAGCA
>JBPEWW010000328.1:0-4381 GCA_052032275.1 Alteromonas sp.
GCGGCGCTGAATAACAGTGGCTTTAACACCGACTATGTGGAAATTCGCAACGCCGCGAATCTGGCACCGGCTACCGGTGAGGATACCGAACTGGTGGTGCTGATTGCTGCATTCCTGGGCCGGACGCGGCTGATAGATAATACCCGGGTCACCGTCAGCGGCGCAGAGTAGGCCGCTAACCGGTTAGCTGCGGGGTGGCTCCGCCGCCGTCTCCTGCTTAACCAGTGCCTGCCAGTCACTGGTTTGGGTGGCCAACAGATGCTGTTCCGCGAGGATTGCGGCTAAGTCGTTATGGGTGGTGAGGGGATTGGCTAATACCACCCGAAATACCGTAATCGACTGCTCCGGATAGTCGGGTGCTTCCAGGCGGGTCCGGGACACAAATGACTTACCGGCCTCCCGTTGTTGTTTCTGCACCTTCACCACCAGTTTATCCACCTGCTCGTTCAGCGCCTGACGGGTGTGCTTATCCACCTTACCCAGTGCATTCTGCACGCTGTCAGGACAGACCCGGTAAGTCAGCAGTGACAAACGGGGAGAAGTCACTAATTCGAAATCCCGGTGGCGATTGATCATCTCAGCAAAAGTGCGGGCTTTTTCAATGCTCTGGTCAATTAACAGTTCATACCCCCGGCGGCCGAATATATGCAGCGAGGCGTACACCATCATGGCCATGCCGTTACGGGAACCTTCCAGCGTGGTCGCCCCCAAATCTTTAGAGCCTTCCCGCAATATATACTGGGCATGATGACGCACCGTATTGGCGTCTTCCGCATCTTTAAACAGCGCCATGCCCGCGCCCATGGGCACGTACATTTGTTTATGCGCATCAATGGTAACCGAATCGGCCCGCTCTATGCCCTGTAACCGGTGGCGATACTGTTTGGAAAACAGCGTGGCCCCGCCCCAGGCCGCGTCGACGTGAAACCAGCACCCCAGCTCGCTGGCGACATCAGCCAGTTCGTCAAGCGGGTCAACATGCCCGGTTTCGGTGGTCCCGCCAATCCCTACTATTGCCAGCAGCTTATTACCCTGCTCCTGGTAGCGCTTGCCGGCGGCCAGTGCTTCTTCCGGGCGCAGGGTCTGCTCCGGGCAGGGTAACGCCAGCAGTTGTTCCCGGCCAATACCCAGCGCGTCGACCGCTTTGGACAACGAATAATGGCCGCGTTTGGAACACATCACACCCACATTGTTGACGTCATAGGCGCGGTAGGCGGCGGGCAGTCCCGCCCTGGCCACCCCGGCAAAGCCCGGTTTGGGGCCGAGCATTTTATTTCTGGCTACCCACAGCGCCGTAATATTCGCCACCGTGCCGCCTGAACAGAATGCCCCCAGCGCGTGTCTGGCGCTATGCAGATGTTCGGTGTAATAGCTATCCGGGCGGTCATAAATCAGGTTGTGCATCATCCCCAGCACCTGACGCTCCAGCGGCGTGAAGGCCTTAGAGGTCTCAATTTTTACCAGGTTCTGGTTCAGCCCCACCAGCAATTTGGCCAGCGGCAGATGGAAATACGGTAGTGCCGATGTCATGTGGCCGATAAATGTGGGCGAGTAGGTGTTGACCGAATGCGCGACCAGTTTATCCAGCAGGGTTTCGGCATGGGAAGACACAAACTCCGGCGATTCCGGCACTTTGGGATCAGAGAAGTCCTGCTCGATTTCTTCCAGCGAGGTCTTTTTGGTCACCACATGCTGAGACAGAAAATCCAGAATATTGTCTGACAGATGCTGCTCGATCTGGGCCAGTTTGGAGTCTTTATGCTCAGGTTTGGTAAATACCCGAAACAAGTGCTGCAGACTAACTTGCGCTTCACCCACTCAACACACCTCATACTATGGCTGACGATGTTAGCCTGACTGACTAACGTTGCCGGCTTGCATTTTGTCACCGATGCACGAATTGACAGGCGTTTGGTAAACTTAGCAGCCGTCTTACAAAGAGGCGAACTTTACCTCAGAACAGCGCCAACGCCAAGATCGATTCGCCGGTTGCCATCACAAAGTACCTGCAAGGTGACGATCTCTGTCGCTGTGCAGCCCCCTTGCAGACAGCACCAACGACGGTTTCGCTCCGCCTCGCCGCCTTATCGTGTTGGTATTTCCCTTGCCTCTGCTATAGTCACTATATCAGGAACACAGGAACATGGACCATGCCAATAAGAGAGGTCACCGAGGGCGTTGCACTCGATAATATCGTGCCGTATTTTCAGCCCATTCTGGATCTGCAAAACCAGCGCGTATGGCGCTACGAGTGCCTGGCACGGCTAATTACCCAAAGCGATAAAACATTCTTACCCAGTGAATTTCTGTATTTACTGGAGCGCGACAACCATGTGCATGAACTGACCGAGACCATGTTTTGCCAGAGTGCAAAATATTTTGAAGAGGTGAACATGCCATGGAATATCAACCTGGATGCCACCGATCTGGCCAACCATTCGTTAACCCAGAAACTGATCATGCATCTGGCCAACTATCCCAATGCGCACCGGGTAAGTGTGGAGGTCAGTGCCAGTACCGCCATGAGAAACCTCCGCCAGCTGGAGACCTTTCTTGACCGCAGCCTGCACAGTGGGCTTGGGGTTTTTATTGATAACGTGGGGAATTCACCGGGCAACATTAAAACCCTGTTGAATCTGCCCATTCGTGGGATCAAGCTGGCCGGTGGCCTGATCCGTCATTATGGCGGTCACAGTGAGGTCAGAGAGTTTGTCGACAACATTCTCACGCTGTCCCACGAACGCAGTATCAGTGTGGTGGCCGAGCACATAGAAACCGAAGCAGAACTGGAACAGGTGCGCCAGTTACCCATACGCTACGCACAAGGCTACCTGTTCAGCCGGCCGGCGCCAACGCCAACCCGGCACTAGGCAGCCGCCACGTTGCTTACTCGCTCTCCTCTGGCTGGCAGGTCAGTTTCCAGCAGACCTGGCCGCTGCGCTGATATTTTCGCTCAAACGGCGTAAACGCATCGTCTCCGCGCACTTCACTGAGGGTGGAGGTCAGCCCGTAATGAGCACTGGCCTGGGCAAATTCCATCAGATATAACGGCCAGTTGCTACGCACCTCAACATATGGGCATAACGCCATCAGGTCAGTCATAGCAGCGCAGGCATACCAGCGTTTTTGAATGTGCGCACGTTTCGGATACGGGTTCGGGTACAGCAGAAAGTGCCGGGCCACCGTCCAGTCCGATCCCCGCAGTAATCGCCAAAAATCATTCACATCGGCGCGTATGACCCGGTAGTTGTCCTGACCGGTCGCATAACTGGCATGTTTGTCAATTCGCTGCGCGGATTTGTCCAGACCCAGCACCCGGTGCTGTGGAAACCGCTCTGCCAGTCGCGCGGTACTCTCTCCCACCCCGCAGCAAGAATCCAGAATCAACGGACCGCGGTAATCCCCCAGCCACGCACAGGCCTCGTCGAACGCGGC
Organism: Alteromonas sp.; assembly: GCA_052032275.1. Classification (GTDB taxonomy): domain Bacteria; phylum Pseudomonadota; class Gammaproteobacteria; order Enterobacterales; family Alteromonadaceae; genus Alteromonas. The sequence continues at coordinate 3,436 of JBPEWW010000328.1, forward strand.
CTGCGTATGTGCCCCAATCGGTTTTTGATTTACCGCGTGTTGATAGCGCAGCACCAGTTCGTCGAGTTTGTCGTGGATCCCGGTCTGGTTAGTGCTGATACTCCGTGAATTACCGCCCTCGGCGCTCATCAGCTTCGAATTCCTTTGCCGGTTTTGAGCAGGTAGTACGCCACACTGAACAACAGGGCGTTAAAGCCCACCAGCAGCGTCAGCGATACCCCAATACCGACGTCTGACGCGCCCAGAAAGCCATACCGGAAGCCATTGACCATGTATACAATGGGGTTGGCCTTACTGACCCACTGCCAGAACTCCGGCAGCAGGGTAAGCGAATAAAACACGCCCCCCAGATAAGTTAGCGGGGTCAGTACGAAGGTGGGCACCATACTGATATCGTCAAAGGTTTTGGCAAACACCGCATTGATCAGGCCTGCCGTGGCAAACAGCGTGGAGGTTAGCAGCAGGGTGAGCACGATGACCGCCAGATTGTGAATTTGCACATCCACGAAAAACAACGACACCAGTGTGACAATGATGCCGATGAGGATGGCCCGGGCCACCCCGCCGCCGACATAGCCCAGAATAATCACCGTGGTAGGGACGGGGGCCACCAGCAGCTCTTCAACGTTGCGCTGAAATTTGGCACTGAAGAACGACGAGGAAACATTTGAATAGGAGTTGGTGATCACCGACATCATGATTAACCCCGGCACAATGAACTCCATATAGGTAAAGCCACCCATCTGGCCAATCCGGTCACCGATCAGGCTACCAAAAATAATAAAATACAGGCTCATAGTGATGGCCGGCGGCACCAGCGTCTGTACCCAGATGCGCAGAAACCGGGTACATTCTTTTATCCAGATGGTCGTCAGTGCCACCCAGTTCTGGGCGAACCAGCCTTTCCTTTCAAGCTGTGGGGCCGGTTGTGAGTCAGTTTTTGGTT
>JBPEWW010000329.1:0-1951 GCA_052032275.1 Alteromonas sp.
GTACTGCGATGTGGCCATAGTTGTCTGGTTTCGGCTTTCACCTCCTGCCATGGGTGTTCTGGCATCATCCATGGCATATCCAGAAACCGGACGTTTTGCAGATCCCGCCACTGGTTTTTGCTGCTGTCATACTCCATCGAGCGTGAGGTGGCATACACCGGCACCACTTTGCCGTCAAACGGGCTCAGACTGGCCTCTACCATGGGATTCAATAGTTCAGTCTGCTCGGGTGAGGCAAACACCACAATCGCGTCAATGTCGCTGCGGCTGCGTGGCACATTGTACAGCTCTTCATTGACCATGTAGCGGATTTGATTAATACGGTTCTTGCTTTGCTCAACGTCCAGAGCGCGGGTAATGCCCTCCCGGAGCGAGTCATTGTCGGTGTAACTGACAGAGGTCAGCTGGACTTCCTGCTCACCCTGCTGGCGGCGGGTTAGCGATTGCCAGCGCGCTTCAAACGCCTCGTTCATGCGCTGATATATACTGGAATCCGCGGCAACGATAATGGGCGCCCGATAGCCCCGGTGAAAGATTTTCTCGGCGAGTTGGTAGGCCTCGTCTTCCGGCGCCAAAGCAAAGAAACCCGGTTCGGCGGACACCGCCATTTCCTGTGGCGCGTTCGGTGTGAGTGGCGAAACAGATCCGGCGGGCTGCGGGTCGGCCCGGTTCAGTGCCAGCATATTGACGTGCGGCGGTAATAAGGGAACCAGGCCTTCAACGGTTTCTTTTAACAGCGGGCCGATTATCCAGCGGTGCTGACCGATGGCATCGCGCAGCGCCTGCGGCGTTTTACCCACCGTATCGACAAATTCAAGCTCTGGTAATGGTTGCTCATTGTCGGTCTGATTCAGCGCCTGGTAGTAGGCGGATAAAATGCCTTCCTTAATCGCCATACCGGTGGTTTCAAGTCTGCCGCTTAACGGCAGCATCACCAGGATTTCGGTAATGTTGGGGCGTGTCAGCCCGGTCGCGGCCGTCACTTCCTCAGGCCAGTAGGTCACCAGCCTGTGACCCCGGTACACTTGTTTAAACTGGGTGGTGGCCCTGGCCAGCGCCTGCGCATCTAAACCATGGCGGGCGAGCAGCGAGCGTAACGCCAGATACGGACGCAGTGCGGGGAAACGCTGTTCAGCATCGTCCGGAAGCGGGGTCACACTGTTTACCCATTGCCATACCTGCTGCGTATGTGTCTCGGAAGGCGGCATGGCCTGCTCATAACTGTTCGCTGCGGCCAGCAGATCACCTTGTTGTAAGTACAGTTCAGTGAGCATATCTAACTGGCGATAGCGCAGGGCATCATCGTCTGCCGGCACTGCCAGCAGCTCCAGCATGTGCTCAGGATAACTGTCACTCTCCTGGGCAAAGGCCAGCGCAGTAAGGACATCAGCCCGCACCTGTAAGCGCGAATCTAATGCTTCCTGTTGCACTGACAGCAAAATATTTCGGGCCTGGCTGGGATCCTGTTCTTCCAGTGCCAGCTGCGCGGCCTGCAACAGCAAGCTGTCACGCTGCAGCTTATCCCGCGATGTCTGCCAGATAGTGCGGGCCTCTGCCAGCAAACTGGCCGGGCTGGCGTCGGCATCAACAGGCGTCGAAGGCAGGGTGTTGACCTGGTTGGGAGCAGCACTTCGCTGCGAGGGAGGCGCACTGCATGCGCTTATCAGCAAAAGTGTGCTTATACCCGTACCGAGGAGCTTACAGTGTTGTGAAAAAACGTCACGCACGTCCGGATCCTTCTTTGTGAGTTCGTTGCCAAGTTTATCTGAACACGCGGGAAAATCTATGGCCTGACCGATAAACTGTGCTTTTGGCGTGATACACTCTGTGCATTCGTGTTTATCACAGCGTTACTTACTATGTCAGAGCCGGCTACGCTTTATATTGTTCCCACACCCATTGGTAATCTTAATGACATTTCTGCCCGCGCATTGGCTACGTTAAGCCAGGT
>JBPEWW010000033.1:0-2637 GCA_052032275.1 Alteromonas sp.
TCACTAAAGTCACGATGACCAGTGCAAGTGTCTTGTGCACCGAACTGACTTTTGCGGTAGAGACGGCTGCCATCGTTTGCAGGTACTGTTGTGCGGATGGAGATGTCATGAGTGCTCTCCCTGGTCAGTAAAATATTCCATATAGGCGCGCTCTTCCACATGCACTATGCCGTCGAATACCCCGGCATCCGGTTTATTGGTGAAATACAGCACTACCGAGGGCAGAGTCGCTATATGCGCAAGCAAGCGGTGGCGCAGTGACTCGGGGATGGCATCAAAGTGCTGATTAAGAACCAGCACGCTGGGCTTCGACAATATGGCTGCTGCCAGCTTCAGTAGCAACAGCTCCAGTGGTTGAAGCGGACTGCCCATTACTGAGAGCCGGGTATCTATACCCTCAGGTAACTGTTCTACGGTGGCCAGCAATTCCACGTTGTCCAATGCCTGGTGCATTTGTGCCAGGGTGACGGCCGAGCCGGCCAGCGCAAGGTATTCGCGGATGGTACACTCAACAATTAAAGCACGATCCACCAGCCCAACTGACTGGCGAAGTGCGTAACTGTCGTAATCACTGAGTGTTTTGTCTCCCAGCCAAATCGCACCACTGGCCGGGTTATCATAACGTTTCAATACGGCTATCAGTTGTTTCTGCGCCCAGCTCTGTTCGGTCATCACAAACCACTTTTGCTGTGCCGGGAGTGTGAAATTCAGCAGGCACGACTGCGTGCTGTGTTTCAGAGCCAGCTGTTTAAAGTGCAGATCATTTGACGTCGTTTGTATATCTTTCGCCGCAACAGGCGCTTCCTGTGGGATAGACAGGGCGCTGCCAATTTTCTCTGCGGCGCCGTACAACTCATAATAGAGCTTTAGATATAAAGTGAAGCGGGAAAGCCCCAGAAACACAGCAGACATGATGAGCTCAGCGGCCACCAGCTGCCCGATAGAGAGCTGCCCGTTCACCACCAGCCAGCCGCCCAGCCCCAGTAACAGTGCGCTGGCGCCGGCATACAGTAACAGGAACATAATGGCCTGTGAGAAGGTGTAGCGAAAGTGGCGCCGGTGAGCACCCAGGTAGTTCTCAACCTGCTGTTTCGACTGCTCACCGGCATACGCCATGTGCCGGGATGATTTAAAGAACTCATGGGCCGCAGAGATATCCGTCAGCCATTTTGCGGTTTGGTATTTCGCATTGGAAAGCGCAATAGCACTGCGTTTGGCACCACTGCCCCAGACCTTCCAGATAAGGTACATGACACACAAAATGGCCAGATTGAAGGCAAACAGGGCCGGATGGTAAAAGGACACCAGCGCAAAGCCCACTATCATTTGCAACACCAGCGCAAACCCGTCCACCATCAGCGCCGGGATATTCTTTTGCAGTGTCATGATATCGAAGTACCGCTGGGTAATCGTGGTATTGCGGCGGCCTTCGAAAAAACTGTGGGGCGCTAATATGGTACGCAGGCTCAGCTCGGAGGTGAGACGGGCGAACACCTGGCGCTCATAATACTCCATGACCCGCATGCGACAGGCACTAAAAACCCCGGACACCACCAGCGTGAGAAATAATACAATAGCCAGCACTACCACCGCCCGTAACGATGCAATATTGGCAATAGTATTGATTAGCGTTTGTACCGCTATGGGGACGGCAAGCGTGAGGATCCCTATCGCGATACCGTACACGATGGCCAGCGTGTAAAACTGCATCTCGGGCTTCAGCAGCCTGTGCAGCATTCTCCTGGTTTGCTGTATGTTTATTGAGGTGTTGTTCATAAATACGCACGATAACTGACCGGGATGGGAAGGTTATGCGCACACGCATTCAGAATAAATCTGATATAATCTTAACTATACTTCGAATAAACCTTATAAAGGCGTTATGCTGAACTTTCACCACCTTTATTACTTCTACGTAACCGCCCGGGAAGGCTCGCTTGCCAAGGCCAGTGGGAAGCTTCATGTCACCCCGCAGACCGTGAGCGGTCAAATCAGTACATTCGAAGAAACTATCGGTTTTCCACTCTTCGAGCGCATTGGCAGAAGGATGCACCTTAATGAGCGTGGACAAACGGTTTACGCTCATGCAGAGGAGATCTTCCAGAAAGGCGCACAACTGACCGAGCTATTGCGCACCGGTGCCAGCGGCCAGACCCAGGAGTTTGTGGTAGGCCTGACCGACGCCATTCCTAAAATTCTGGCTCACGACTTTATGCAGCCGGTATTGCTTGCCAACCCGGCAGTGCGCTTTGTGTTTCGGGAAGGGGCATTTGATAATCTGGTGGCCGACATGGCCATAAATCATATTCATCTGGTGCTGGCCGACCATGGGATTGCGCCGGGTGCCGGGGTGCGGGCTTCTGATGTGGCGCTGGGAGAGTCTGACTTAAGTTTCTTTGCCAGCCCCCGGTTAGCTGATGAGCTTACCGGCGACTTTCCCCATTCACTGAATAACGCCCCGTTTCTGCTGCCCGGTGAGAATTCGGGTATCTTGCACAGCTTATTATCATGGCTGGAGCAGGAGCAGTTATACCCACATATAACTGGTGAGTTTGATGACTCTGCGTTACTGAAGATATTTGGCAGCGAAGGGTTCGGGGTGTTTTGCTCCCCGTCCTGTGTCAGCGAGCATGTGGA
>JBPEWW010000330.1:0-3886 GCA_052032275.1 Alteromonas sp.
AAAAAACGAGTAAAGGTGGGTGTCCTGCACGCGTCGCTGGTCGTTCGAATACTGCAGTGTGGTGCCTTTCCCGTTCGCCGGGCGCGGGTATAAAAGTTTTGTTACAACTCCTGAGTGTAACAATTGTGTCATGTAGCTTAGGTAAAGTGCCTGCGTTTTCAAAATTAATACGTATATCTGCACGTGGAGAAAGGTATGGTTCTTAAGCACTTATTTCAGGCTTCAGCAATTGCTAGCGCACTTGTTCTGGCCGGCTGTGGTGGCGATATCAACATTATCGAAGGCGGCGTGGAAGACGGCGGCGGTAACGAGCAACCAGCGCCACCGCCACCAGAAAATGATGGTCGTCCGGGACAGGCTGATGCTGCATTAAGTGACCAGGTGTCTGCGGCCCTGGGTGCGGACACCGAGGTGCGGGTCCTGTCAGGACGGCTCACCGCGGCAGATGCAGACGCGAACGGCAAAATTGTGTTAACCAACGACACGGTCTGGGCACTCGAAGGTCCGGTATTTATCGGCAACGATAAAGCCGACAGCGTGACGCTGGAAATTGAAGAAGGTGCCATCGTGTTTGGTCGCCAGGGTGCAGACTACCTGGTTATCAGCCGCGATTCAGATATACAGGCGCTGGGCAGCGCAGAAAACCCTATTATTATGACCTCGTTCAGTGATGTGGTGGGCGAAGAAGTCGGCGCCGGACAGTGGGGCGGCCTGATCCTGTTAGGTAATGCGCCGTCGACCAAGTGTCCGCAGGATGGCTCTGATTGTGCCCTGCAGGTGGAAGGGGCTGAAGAAGGCGCGGTATTTGGCGGAACTGATGAAACGGACAGTTCCGGTACCCTGAATTATGTGGTGGTCAAATACGCCGGCTTTGAGATTGCGCCAGACAATGAGTTAAACGGCATTACCTTCGGTGGCGTCGGTGCAGGTACCACTGTGGATTATGTTCAGGTACACGCCAATGCCGATGACGGCATAGAGTTCTTTGGCGGCAACGTCAACGCTACACACGTGGTACTCACCGCCAACCAGGACGATTCGGTCGACTGGGACAATGGCTATAAGGGCAAGCTGCAGTACGTGTATGTGCAGCATGCGCAGGATAATTCCGATGCCAACCGGGGCATTGAAGGTGACGGCGATGGCGGCGACGGGCTGGAGTTTTCACAGCCAAAAGTGGCGAACATGACGATTATCGGCAACAGTTTTGACACCGTCGATGCTGACTCTGAAGGCGTATTGTTGCGCGACCAGACTGGCGGTTTCCTGATGAACTTTTTGATCACCGGCCCTGAGGGCATGAGTGAGTGCTTCGAAGTTGATAACGATGACACCGTGCAGGCGAACCTGATGGACGGCGATCTTACCATGACGTATTCAGCCATTGCCTGCAGTGAGCCCTTCCTGACGCCAGAGAACACCACGGATTTGGAAAACTGGTTCACCGCACAAGAGGGCAATCAGTTAATTGATTTTGCAGACCGCGCTAATCTGGGCCTGAACCCGGACGGCTCACTGACATCAGAAAGTATGCTGTTAACCGCTGGTGGCGATGCAGCGACACTGGACACTTTCTTTGAAACGAATACGTTTGTTGGCGCAGTCGGGGAAGACGACTGGCGCCAGGGCTGGGCTTTCGGATTCGGCGGTGGCACCATTGAATTGGTCGAGTCAGCGTCAGGTTGCCCCGCGGGCACCACCTCCATTGCCTCAGTGGATGGCACGACCACCACTTGTGAAGTATCGGGCACGCTGACCGCAGATTTAACACTGACGGCCGGCAATCTTTATGCCTTATCAGGGGCGGTATTTATCGGCGGGGATAAAACCGATAGCGCCACGCTGACCATTGAGCCAGGCGTCACCGTGTTCGGTAACTCCGGCAACGACTATTTGGTGGTCAGCCGGGACTCTCAAATTATGGCGAATGGCACTGCCGATGCGCCGATCACCTTTACCTCACGTCAGCATGTGCTTAGCGGGCTGGACGCGGGCGCAGCCGGCCAGTGGGGCGGCGTGATCATTCTGGGCAACGGGGAGTCGACCAAGTGCCCGCAAGACGGTACCGACTGTGCGTTGCAAGTCGAAGGCGCAGCAGAAGGGGCGGTCTTCGGTGGCTCTGATAATGCCGACAACTCCGGTGTGTTGCGCTACGTGCGTGTGATGCACGGAGGCTTTGAAATTGCGCCGGATAATGAGCTTAATGGGATCACCTTTGGTGGTGTCGGCTCAGGGACCACCGTGGAGTATGTGCAGGTGCACAAAAACGCGGATGACGGGGTGGAGTTTTTTGGTGGCGCGGTTAATGCGAAATACCTGACGTTCACCGGCATTCAGGATGACTCGGTCGACTGGGACAATGGGTATCAGGGGAACCTGCAGTTTGTGCTCATTAAACATGCAGACGATAATTCTGATGCCAACCGGGCGATTGAAGGTGACGGTGACGGCGGTGACGGCCTGGCTTTCTCTAACCCCACCGTAGCCAACATGACGGTGATCGGTAATAGCTTTGATACTGCCAATGCGGACTCAGAAGGTATTTTGCTCCGCGACCAAACGAATGCGCAGTTATACAATATCATCGTGACCGGTCCTGCAGACATGGGCGAGTGCTTTGAAGTTGACCTGAGTGACGGTGACAGCACAGCACTGGGTAACATGGACGGCACCAATTCGCCGCAAATGGTGATGCAGTCCTCGGTGCTGGCGTGTGCGGAAAATATCAACAACTCTGGCGACTTCGACCAACAAGCCTGGTTTACCGCACAGAGCAACAATAGCCTGCTGGATGAGACCGCCACAGTACTTGATGGTATCTACACAGTCGATACCACCACCGCCACCGATGTGTCGGCGCTGGACAGCTTCTTCACGGCCGTCGATTTCATCGGCGCAGTAAAAGATGCCGAGAACGACTGGACCGCTCAGTGGACAGTGGCACTGGATAATTAAGCAGCCAGCTAAGTTGCTAAACCAGAAGCAAGTACGTGACACAGGTTGCGTACTTGCTTTTTAAGTATCAAGCACGGGTATCACTCCGTAGCACAAGAATTGCGTACAACGAGGTTAATTATGAACAGACCTGCTGACAGGTTTTTTCTTAAGCCGCTCAGTCTGGCGGTAGTGGCTGGCCTGCTATCTCCGGTTTTTCCTGCCCTGGGGCAGTCAGACGAAGATGAAGTCATTGAAGAAGTGGTGGCTACCGGTACCCGGCTGAAGGGGACGGCCACGGCGGTAATGCAGGAACGTAAAAATCAGGCGTTCGTCGCCGATATCATGGGCGCCGAGCAAATCTCCCGTACCGGTGACAGTGACGCGGCATCTGCGCTGCGCCGGGTGACGGGGCTGACGCTGGTGGACGGTAAATTTATCTATGTGCGCGGCCTGGGTGAACGGTACTCCTCCACGCAGTTAAACGGTGCGGTGGTACCCAGTCCGGACCCTACGCGCAACGTTATTCCACTGGATTTATTCCCCTCCGACATCATTGAAAGCCTGTCGGTACAAAAGTCTTTCTCGCCTTCAATGCCCGCGTCGTTCGGTGGCGGTAACGTGAATATTCGCCTGAAATCCATTCCGTCCCAACAGGTCTTCAACATCAGCGGCAGCCTGGGCTACAACACTGAGAATTCCGGTGACGTGCTTGACTACCCGGGCGGTGGCCGGGACTGGTTCGGTGAAGATGACGGCACCCGTGCCGCACCTGCGGCCATTCGCCAGCGCTGGGAAGACCGCGAGTTCCTGGATAATCTGGAGCCCGATGTGGCCCTGGACTTACTCAGTGACGTGAATCGCGAATATGGCCCGGAGAACACCAGTGCAGCCCCTGATATGGGCCTGAATGTAACGCTGGGTAACAGCTACGATTATGACGAAGACTGGC
>JBPEWW010000331.1:0-7207 GCA_052032275.1 Alteromonas sp.
CTTGACTTTGATGGTGTCCAGTCGCCCATAGGGAAGCTTTAATTCTTCTTTACCCAGCACCTTAATACCATAGGTGCGCTTCTGACCGCGATAGTTCACAAAGTGATACTCAGTTTTAGTATCGCCCACTGCCAGTTTTCGCGGCAGATCTATGCGGTAAATCTGGTTATCAATTTCGCCGTTCCACGGCAGGGTCTCTTTGCCATCATCGGACTCAACCAGCAGTGTATCCGGATCGTTTTTGCCGAAGGTGACATTGAGCTTATCATCCGGACCGGTGCCGCTACGGGAGTAATAATACTGGCTGGGGACCAGGTCGCCGTTTTCGACGCTGAATATGGAATGTTCGTAACGTTTGTCGGACAGAAAAAATTTAGACACTTTTGACGAGTACGTCAGTGAGTATTGCGAGGGTGACAGGCGTTCCAGTTTCATTTCAACATTGCCAACGTCGTCATCCCACTTGTAAGCAGTGTACTGTGCATGAAACGGGGTGAGCGCCATTGCCGGCGTATCCTGCGCCAGCGTGCTGGTCACACTGCCGGCGCACCACAACAGCCCTAACAGGCCAGATTTAATCACTCGCGAAACCGGATACCGGAAGTTCTTCATCGTCTAAAACAGCCTTATTTTCCTTCATAGTCAGTCTACCCGAACAGATCCAGTTAAGGACATAAGGATAGAGCTGCCGTTCTTGTTCCTGAACACGGGATGCCAGTTCCTCCGCCGTATCGCCTTCGAAAACTGGCACTTTACTCTGAATAATCACCGGGCCGCCGTCAAGTTCAGGGGTCACAAAATGCACGCTCACGCCATGCTCTTTGTCCCCGTTGTCGATAGCGCGCTGGTGCGTGTTCAAACCTTTGTACTTTGGCAACAGCGATGGATGAATGTTCACTAATTTACCACGCAGGCTATTGACAAAGTCAGCAGTGAGAATACGCATAAAACCCGCCAGTACCACGCACTGTGGGTCGTACTGGTTTATCAGGCCGGCCAGCGCCGCGTCATAACTGTCACGGTCAGCGTAGTCGTGATGATCCAGACAAAAGGCATCAATTCCCGCATCTTTAGCACGCTGAAGTCCGTAAGCATCCGGGCGGTTAGCGATAACACAGCCGATCCGGGCATGCAGCGTGCCATCGTTGATACGGTCAATAATGGCTTGCAGATTAGAGCCGTTACCGGAAATCAGGACACATAAGGTGGGGGTGGCGGACATCACTTAGCGCATCTCGACTTGCTGATCGCCATCTTTCGCGGCAATTTCGCCAATCACCCAGGCATTCTCACCCTGCGCCTTTAAGGCGGTCAGCGCGTGCTGAGTATCGGCTTCATCAACCACAATGACCATTCCTACGCCACAGTTAAAGGTGCGGTACATTTCATGTTCGGTGACGTTGCCCTGTTCCTGCAGCCAGCTGAATATGGCAGGCCATTCCCAGCTGTCTTTATTGATGATGACCTTTGCATCGTCAGGCAACACCCGGGGAATATTTTCCCAGAAGCCACCACCGGTAATGTGTGAAATTGCGCTGACCTGCACGTTTTCCAGCAACGACAGCACCGATTTAACATAGATGCGGGTCGGTGCCAGCAGGTGATCAAGCAGCGGTTTACCGTCCAGTTCACTGCTGAGGTCGGCGCCGCTGACCTCAACGATTTTTCTGACCAGCGAATAACCATTTGAATGGGGCCCGGATGAGCCAAGGGCAATCAGTTGCTGGCCGGGTTTGACGCGGGTGCCGTCAATCACATTTTCTGCTTCCACCACCCCGACGCAGAATCCGGCGATATCGTAGTCACCATGCTGATACATGCCCGGCATTTCGGCGGTCTCGCCACCGATCAACGCACAGCCAGCCAGTTCACATCCGTCACCGATACCGGCTACCACGTCTGCCGCAACATCAATATCCAGCTTACCGGTGGCATAGTAGTCTAAGAAGAACAGTGGCTCTGCACCCTGAACAATCAGGTCGTTTACACACATGGCCACCAGATCGATGCCCACGCCACGGTGCGCATTGGCATCCATGGCCACGCGAAGCTTAGTGCCCACCCCGTCGGTACCGGAAACCAGTAGTGGCCGTTTATACTTTGACGGGATTTCACACAACGCGCCAAAGCCACCTATATTGCCTTTCACTTCCGGCCGATGGGTCTTCTTAGTGACGTGTTTGATTCTGTCAACCAGCTGGTTACCCGCGTCAATATCGACGCCGGCATCTTTATAACTTAACGAGGTGTTTTTATCGCTCACGGTTACGCTCTGATGCTGTGGGGTGGAAAAACGCGGATTCTACCAGTTAGTCGCGCTAAGTCCAATTTTCGTGCGGTAAATGCGGCGGCGCCGAGATGGCAGTCCGGTGGCGGTCAGTTGGGTACCGGTACAGACAAAACACCACAAAAATATTGCCAGAGAAACAGGTGAAAATTAATTGCAAATAGCCCACAATACGGGCACTTGAATTGCAATAAGAATTGTCATGGCGTGCAGCAACTGCTGTGCAATTATGGTATGAGCCTGTCACGTGACAGGCACGCGACCCAGGGGGCAAGGAAGTATTTTGAATTCGGCAGCATTAGGCATGGCTATAAAAACGACGTGGCTGGCCATCATTACCTTCATAGTGTTAAGCGGTGCAGCAGCGCAAGCGACCGTGCAGATAGACACCCACGTAGGGCACATTCAGGTTCAGGATCAGAGTCAGCAAACGCAAAAGCGTGCAGCAAAAGACGCGCTGTTACAGGTTTTCGTGAAAATGTCCGGAACCACGGCAGTAGCAGATAATGCCGGCGTAAAAGCTGCCTTACGCAACCCCAGCCGGTATTTACGGTCGTATCGCTTCAACGAACGCGGCGATGACCTCTACTACGTGGCCGAATTTGATCCTCAGGGGCTCACACAAATCCTGCGCCGGGAAAGTCTGCCGGTGTGGGGCAATCGTCGTCCCGACTCGATTATCTGGCTGGCCGTGGAAGACGAACAGGGTCAGCGCTACATAGTAGAAGAAGCCGCCAGCAATGCCGTGAGCGATGCTGTCCGGCACACCGCCGAGGCGCGGGGCATACGGGTGAGCCTGCCGCTTATGGATCTTACCGACAATCAGGCGATTTCTGTTTATGATATCTGGGGCCGGTTTGCGAAAACCCTGGTGACTGCATCGTCTCGCTATGGGGTGGATTATGTCGTAGCAGCCAGATTGTACAAAAACAAGGGTACTGACGTACCGACCCTGCCGGCACCGGATCAGGACAGGTTACTCAACGAGGCGCTGAATAAAGACTGGGATCGCCCGGTACAGGACCTTGAAGATGCGCTGGAAAGCGGCGATTCTTCGTCAGGAAACGGGGCTTCTGCACCCGCGGTAGCCAGTGACGTGATGCCATTTTCTAACCGCGAATTCGAATCAATGAAGGCCCGTCAGGGGGAGGGCGCGTATGCCCTGGACTGGGTTTTTATTCGCAACGGCGATGTGAAAACCGGATCCTTGTACGGTGATGAGCCTGCCGACCTGACCGCCCTGTTAATGGAAGGCTATGCCAGTTACCTTGCCGATATTTTTTCCATAAAGCCGGGGGGGCAACAGGCTGACTCGCAACAATTACAGATCTCAGTGGCCAATTTAGACAGCCTGGCCCATTTCGTCCACGCCCAGCGTTACCTGAAAAGCTTAAGCGTGGTGGAGCAGGTAACGCTGATCCGCCAGTCCCGCTCCGTGGGCACCTTTTCGTTGTCGTTGCTGGGATCGCCGCAGGATTTTCTGAACACGATGGCGCTGGAAAACCGGTTAAGCCCGGTCAAGGATGCGTTTGGCCAGCCAGTGCAAGGATATAATTTCTATTGGAACCCGTAGCCATGCAATTGCCGCTGCCGGTTTCCTTACCGGTAGACGAAACCTTTGACAGTTTTGAGGCTGGCAGCAATGCAGAGAGCGTTTCACTGCTTCGCCAGCTGGCAAAGGCGCTACCGGACTGGCGGCATACAGAAGGCATGCAGACGCTGGCCACGTTACAGCTGCCGCTAATTACCCTGGTTGGCAGTAAGGGGCGGGGCAAAAGCCATTTACTATACAGCCTTTGCCACGATATGGCGGCGCGCAAGGTGCCACACGTGTATCTGAACCTGAATGATTTAGCGCACTGGCCTGACAACGCGTTTGACGAGTTACATGCCTTACCGCTAATTTGCCTGGACAATATACACGCGCTGGCCGGCCAGCCCCGCTGGGAAGTGGCGTTGTTTGATTTGCTTAATCGTGTGGCTGAAACCCAGCGTTCGGTACTGGTCTGTACCAGCCAGCTTGGCCCGGGCAATCCGGCGTTCAGCCTGCCAGACCTGCGTTCCCGGTTAAGCTGGGGCGTGACCTACCAACTGCATGCCATTGATGATGAACAACGCCAGCAGGTGGTACGACATCGTGCCCGGGAGCGGGGGCTTAAACTGTCAGAACAGGCACTTCAGTTCCTGCTTCACCATAGTGATAGGGACATGCCAAGCCTGATCAGCCTGCTCGATCGCCTGGATACCCGTTCGCTTCAGGAGCAGAAAAAGCTGTCAGTGGCCATGGTCAAGCGTGAGCTCGGGCTCTGAACCGCTCAGCGCTTCGTCTCCGGCAGCGCCGGCATCTGTGCGTGTTCTTCGGCAAATAGCGCTGGCATAGGCGTGTCGTCAGCAGCCTGGATTCCCAGAATATTACCTGAGTCCGTATCCAGCGACACCGTAGACTGCCAGCTGGCGCCGGCGGGTAACGTGACCGGTGAAGGTAACTGAGCCTGGGCTGCCGGCACATTGATATCCGGTAGCACCCGGCTCATCACATAGTCCACCCGGGGCTGCAGCTGTGACGCGTTGACCCGGTTACGCTGTCCCCAGGTCAGTAAATACGCCTGCTCCGCAAACGTTTGCCGGGTAAACACTCCCACATCAGATGACACGCCAAGCCGGTATAACATCATGAAGCGCTCCACCAGGGTGGCGAAATCTTCCCGCCGGGTGAAATACGCATAGAATGACACCGCGCCGTCTGGCTCAAACCAGGCCGCTACCTGCTCCGCGGTATAGTTTCGCTGTTCAGCGCTCGCGGTAGCCCCGCCATACGCGACATCGGCCAGCTCGTGCAATTCCTGGGACGTCAGGGGCAACGCAGTGACCAGACCATCCGACTGGGTGTTGCTGCGGTTGTAGTAGCTAAGGGGGTCATCGCTGTCGGTAAGCTGCGACCAGCTTTGAAAATTAAAAAAGTCGTTGGCATGCGCCAGCTCATGATACAACAGCCAGGTCAGCGCCGCTTCTACCCCGGCCAGGCTGCGGGTGTTGCGTAGCGAACGTGACAGGCCGGGCTGCGGATAATAATAACTGCCATCTTTTACGTACCGCCAGCTGGTGACGTAGTCAAGATCATTGCCAAAGCCGCTGCGGTAGTCCGGAATGGTATTCAGGGTGTCCCGCTCGGCAGGGGTGCGCCAGAAATTTCTGGCGTCCAGGTAGATAGCCCCGGTGGCAACCCAGTAAAAGGACGGGCGTACTTCGTAAGAAATCACCACCGCAGTTGTTGCCCGCAGCATGTTGCGAATATCGTCACTGGCCGCACTGGACTCCAGAAACGCGCTGAAAGCATCGCCCATCCAGGGGTGAGAGACATACGTGCGGTTAAGAATGTCTTCATTGGTGGGATTTTCCGACTCCTGACCAATGAGCGGTAATGTTCCAAACTCACAGGTAGCGGCTACCCGGTTGCCGTAGACACAGTTGTTGAGCGCATCAGCATAGGGACTTTGCGGGCGATACGGCTGCATGTGGCCGGTGACGGTCTGCAGCGTGTTATTGACCTCATCAACAAAATAACTGTCGGGATCAATGCTGATATTCTTAACCAGAACCTGCACGGTGTCGCTGGCGGTAGTGCCGTCTGCAAATTCCACACTGGCTTCAAATACCAGTACGGCATCCGCCGAGACAGCCGGTGCCTGAAAATAAATATCCCTGGAAGGCCCATTGCCGGCGTTCAGCCGCACATCCACTGCGGCAGGCCCGCTCAGTTGCTGCCAGACAATATCATTGACTTCACGGGTCGGGTCGGTATCTACCCGCAGTGAAACCCGGTTACCCTCGCTTGCTTCATGCCCTAACCGGGCAATCACCAACGGGCGCTGGTCATCTATGACGTTTAGTACAAAGTCGTAGCTAACCTGCTGGCCGTTGGTCAGCGTTGCGTTAACGGTAAACGGGTAGTCGCCCACATCCGGTGCATCGAAGCCAATTGCCTGGGTGTGGGCTGCCAGGGGAGTAATATCGCCAGTGGAATTTTGCCACTGAACATCGGTGATCGCTGCCCCGTTATTGGTCGTGATGGCAAAATCAGCGGAATCTCCTGACTGCACTGTGGTGTCACCATACAACACCAGCTCTGTGGCTGAGGTGGGCGGCGGGGGTGGCGTGGCCGGCGGCGCGGCATTATCACTGTCAGATGACCCGCCGCACCCGGCGAGAACCAGTCCTGTCACCACCAACCACGCGTATTTCATTGCTTGTTACCTTCAAATCGCTGCCGTTCTTCTTCCATGACCACTTTCAGTTTTTTGAGGCCGTGCCCCAGTTCCTGGCCCCGCTTACGGGCGAATACGCTGCAGCCGGTGAACATACCGCAGCACAACAGAATTTCGATAGCGGCATAGACACGCTCGGCAGGTACCGCATATGCGATGGTGCAACCATGCAGTAAATAATATAACACCACAAAATTCGCCCACGCATGGGTGTAGGGCTTGCCCTGAATGACACCTTTGAGTGGCAACAGTAACGGCACCACATACATAAGAAATACAAACAACGCGGAGTAGCCGGTATCCGGTGACAGTATAAAATGCCACAGACACACCCAAATCAGCAGGGCTAAATGGCTGCTGAGTGCCAGGTATCGATAAAATCGGGTATCATTTGCCACAGATCATTACACCTCTTGCTGGCTGGAAGATAACTTGTCAGCGAGTTCAGCTAACCGTTGCCCCTGCGCCTTACACAAGGCCTTTTCATGTGCGGTCAGCCGGGTCTCATTGTTGTGCGCCACATGTGTTACTCCATACGGCGTGCCGCCGGATTGGGTTTCATGCAAGGCCGGCTCGGAATACGGCAGACCACAGAATACCATACCGTGATGCAGCAGGGGCAACATCATACTGATTAACGTTGTCTCCTGCCCCC